>JAFXJJ010000010.1 GCA_017532345.1 Erysipelotrichales bacterium | reverse complement strand
ACTAGCAATAAAGTGAAGCATCATATAGCCAACAGGTACTGCGATAATACCTTTTTCTAAAATTTCCTTAGCCTCTTGACGATTAACTAGTAATATTTCTAAATCCTCAGAATCTTCTAAGCCCTCTGTACTAATAGAGCCAGTAGCATACCCAAATACAGTTGAACAACATTCATCACTTAAACCAACTGATGTAAAGAAAGGTTTATTCATATAAGAAGCACATGGAATAATTTCTAAATCTAGTCCTGTTTCTTCCTTTAATTCACGAATAGCTGCCATTTCCAAAGTTTCACCAGCATCAATTAATCCCGCAGGTAATTCATAAATATAATCATCAATACTATAACGGTATTGCTTAATCACAACCATACGTTCTTCTTCACCCTTAACAATTGCATATATAATTGCAGCATCTGGGTAAATACCATCTTGTTTAACTCTTAAATCTTCAACATCTTTAGCTCTACTAGATACATGGTATTTCATATCCTTACCACTTTTAGTAACACCAATAAAATCATACATATTTAAAAACTTATTATTTGTTGTTTTTATAATCTGATTTACTCGTTTCATATCTAATTTTCTCCTTAAAGAAAAAGGTGACAAGTCACCTTTTTTTCTTATTACTCACTCATTGATACGTTGTGATATACACGTTGAACATCATCAACATCATCTAACAGAGTTAATAGACGATTCCATAATTCTAAATCTTCTGCATCAGTTAATGTTGTATATTCATTTGGAAGCATAGTCAATTCTAAAGTTGAGTATTCAACTTCTGGATATAATTCATCGATTGCTTCTTTACATTTGTATAAATCACCAGGAACTGTAGTGATTGTGCAGTAGCCATCTTCCATTTCAATTTCTTTCGCATCACATTCAGCCATAATTAAAGCTTCTAAAATCTTTTCTTCATCTTCAGCATTAGCTGGGAAAGCTACCAGACCTACTGATTCATAGTTAAAGCTTACTGAACCACCAACACCTAATTTCGCATGTGACTTGTTGAAGCAAGTACGAACATCTGTAATAGAACGATTAGGATTGTCTGTCATACATTCTACTAAAATAGTAGCATCCTTAGGACCAAATCCTTCGTACATAATAGTGTTATATGTTTCTGTAGAACCACCCTTAGCTTTTTCGATAGCACGTTTAATAACGTCTGCAGGAACTTGGTTAGCCTTAGCTTCTGCAATCTTTCTCTTTAAGCCCAAGTTCATATCTGGATCAGGAACACCTGCTTTAGCTGCAATATAAATTTCCTTACCATAACGAGAATAAATTTTTGATTTTCTTGCTGCTGTTTTTGCCATTGACGCAGCACGCACTTCATGAGCACGACCCATAGTTAATCACCTTCCATAATATTTGACTGTGATATTATACCAAATAATCTAAAAATACTCCACAAAAAAATACGTTTTTCATCTTCTTTTTTGTAAACTACTAATAAATCTAGTATAATATTAATATTTTACTCCTCAATAACCTTTAAATAATAACTATTCTTTCCATTTTTCTTTACATTATACATACATTCATCTGTTTCTTTGAGTAATTCATCGTAAGATAAAGCTTTGCGAGAAACACATATTCCAATACTTACTGATACTAATCCACGATGTTCTTCTAAACAGATATCTTGTATTTGCTGCTTAACACTACAAAACATTTCTTCTAATATAAGTTTGTCTGTTTCTTCAATAATCGCTACGAACTCATCTCCACCAAAACGCGAAACAAATGCATCTACTGGCAATGTATCTCTAAGAACTTTTCCTACATATTTTAAAGCTATATCACCATACATATGTCCATAAGTATCATTGATACTCTTAAAATTATCAACATCAATAAATACACAGCTTACATCTTTAAAACTATCATATTTTGAATTAACAGTATGTTGAAATGCATCCTTCATAAGTAGCTGAGTTAAACTATCATACCGATTCATCTTAACTCTTTGTAGTTCAACAATTACATAGTCAAGTAACTTCACACTGATAAAAGTAAAGATACTACCAAAAAATAAAATAAGAGAAGTAATAGATTTTGCTTCATTAATTAACATATCAATTGAAAGTAGCATGCTAATATAACCAATAATAAACATTATTAATAATGCTAAAAAGCTACGAGATGCCACTTTAAATGAGGAACGAACGTCAACAAAATTACGTTGTAGCTTTTTAATTATTTTCAAATAACTAAATGAAGTTACTGTTAGTATTATTATTCCACCTATAATTAGTAATTTAAAAATCATATTATCCCTCTTCCCATTACTTTTATATTATCTCATAATAGTCATAAAAGAAAAAGACTATACCTCAGAGTATAGTCTTTGAACTACTTATTTATCACTTTTAAATCTTATTCCATAATATATTTATAAAGTAATTCTATTTTTAAATAAGTCATTTAAATTTCTATTGCTTTACTTCTTCTTTCTTTTCTTCTTTGTTCTCTGCCTTAGCCTCTTCTTTAGTTTCCCCTTTAGGTTCTTCTTTAGTTTCTGCAAGGCCAAACATTTTCTTAGATTCTTCTAATTTTTTAGTGATTGATTCTTCAAATTTACGTGGAATTAAATTGCAAGTTGTATTTACTAATAAACTAGCGTATTTAGTAGCGAAGTTTAAAGTAATCATGAATGAATCAGGATCTAAGTGTTCCATTGTATCATAATGATTATGAATAGTCGCTCCACCCATTGGTGCTAGGCGAGCAAATGTACATGAAGGAACTTTAAATGCTGCAAAGCTAGAAGAGTCTGATGAATAGATATCTAATTTAACGTCAACTGGATATTCATCTAGTTTAGCTTGATATTCAATTTGATGTACTACATCATTAGAAGCTGTTACACAGCATTTTTCGTGACCGATTGTTACTCCTGTCATATCAAAGTTAATATTGAAGATAGTATTTTCTAATTCATCTTTATGAGCTTCACAGTATTTTCTAGAACCTACTAAACCAATTTCTTCACTACCACACCATACAAATTTTACAGTACGACGTGGTTGGTTTTCTTTAAAGTAATGAAGCATTTCTAAGATTGTGATACTACCAGTTGCATTATCCCATGCACCTTTTGAATATGGAACTGAATCGTAGTGAGCACTTAATACTAATACTTCATCTTTTAAATCAGTACCTTCAATTGTAGCAACAACATTATGTGAAGTTCCTTTCTTTTCAGCATCTTGTGTTAATACCATTTTAACTTTTGTAGGATGGCTTCTTACTAGTTCTTCAGCATCACTAATATGGATTACTAATCCTGGTAATTTTCCAGGCTTCATAGTATTACGAGGACGAAGTTCTTCTTTAAGTGACTTTTCATCTAGGAAATTACCTGCAATTGAGATAGTACCAACAGCACCAGCCTTAACTAATTTTTCAGTTACATCTGGTTTCATACGACCTTGAAGTAAGCAAATTTTACCCTTTACATTATTGAAATTAGCAGCAGCTAAATCTTCAATATAAACTAACTCCGCTTCGATTCCTTCTTCTGGAGTTTCACCAGTTTTCCCAATTCCGATAACATTATATTCTTTGTAAACTGGTTCTAATACAGCAAATGAAGCCTTTTTAATTTCTGGCATATCAATTTCAAATTCTTCAATTACAGCCTCTACTCCAACTTTCTCACACTCGCTCTTTAAATATTCGGCAGCCTTTAATTCTTCAGGTGTACCAGCTACACGAACAAAGCTTAACTCTTCTAGCGTTTTCCACGCTCTTTCTTTACATAATGACATAATTATTCACTCCCCTTATTCTTAACATCACTAAACTTATTATACCATATAAAAAATAAAATGAAACAAAATTTTCATAAATTATTAAAGTATTTTCAAAATTGTTTCATACATTTTCAACACTCAATAACAAGATACATAGCTGTATTTGTAAAAAATAAAGTAATATTACGGTTTTCATTAAATCTACTTGACTTAAAGCTTCTATACGCAAGAAAAAAGGATGAATAAATCATCCTTTTGTTCACTATTTACGTAATACAGCATTTAATTGTTTTTCTAATGCTTCCATGATTTGATCTTGTACACCATTAATATCAGCATCAGTTAATGTCTTTTCTTCATTTTGGTAAAGAACTGATAATGCAACTGATTTTTCATCAGCAGCTACATGTTCACCTTCATAGATATCGAAGATTTCAACATCCTTAACGATTGACTTACCAACCTTCTTAATCACATCAACAATATTACTTACATTCATATCACGTTTTACTACGAATGCTAAATCACGTTTACTTGCTGGATATTTAGGAAGTGGTACATACTTAACCTTACTAGCCTTAGCACCATAAATAGCATCAAGCTTAATTTCAGCCATATATACTTCTTTTAGACCATATTTCTTAGCTAGTGTTGGATGAATAGCACCGATAATACCGATTAACTCTTTACCTAGATATACACAAGCACTCTTTCCTTTGTGGAATGCTTTAGTATCTTCAGTATTTTCTTTAATACAAACACGTGTTGCGTTAAATCCTAATCTTTCTAATACAGTTTCAACAATACCTTTTAATGTATAGAAATCTGATTTAATGCTTGTTTTATTCCATGCAAGATTTTGTAGAGTACCTAATAATACAATACCTAAACGTTCTTCTACTTTGTCATTTGCATATACATTTGAGATTTCATAGATATTAACGTTTGCTTGGTTACGAGATACATTGTAGTTTACAACATCTAACATACTTGGAAGTAATGAGCTACGTACATTCTTACGTTCTTCACTTAATGGTGAAGCAAGTGTTACTGTTTCTCCTAATGGCATAACACCATCAGCAATGTGTTCATCACTAACTAATGTATAAGAGATAACTTGTTGCAAGCCTAAACCACCTAATGTCTTTTCAATAACACGTCTATTAGCTTGTTCCTTAGATAAAGCACCTAAAGTCATTGGCATTAATGGTAATGTAGATTCTAATGAATCATATCCAATTAAACGAATAACTTCTTCTGAAATATCATCTGGAATAGTTACATCTGGACGATATGAAGGAATAACTACATGAATAATATCATCATTTACTGTAGGATTGAAATCTAAACGATTTAATACTGCAATAACTTCATCCATTGAGTATTTAGTACCTAAACGACCATTAATGAATGATAATGTAACATCAAATTCAGTTTGTTGATAGTTGTTAGAACCATATTCAACTGTTTCTTCAATACCCTTTGCATCAGCATATTCAATTAATAAACTAACTGCTCTTTCCATAGCTTTATATGGAGCAACTGGTTCAATACCTTTGATGAAGCGAGTTGATGCTTCTGTACCAAGATTTAAACGACGTGCCGAGTTACGAATCGCTACAGCTGAGAATGAAGCAGCTTCGATGATAATTTCTTTAGTATCATCATCAATCTTACTATCTTCACCACCCATAATACCTGCAATACCTGCACAGTTATTACCACTCATGATTACGATATCATTAGGTTCAATCTTATAATCAATACCATCTAATGCCATATAAGTGAAGTCTTTTTCACTTTCAGCACGAAGCTCTTTAGCTTCATTCTTACTTGCATCATAGAAATGTAATGGTTGTCCTGTTTCAAGCATTACATAGTTAGAGATATCTACTACGTTATTGATTGATTTAATACCACAAGCTTGTAGACGTTGGCTCATCCAAGCTGGTGATTCTTTAATTGTTACACTATGAATATATTTACCTAAGAATAAAGGACATTTATCTGTTGTTGAACTGATTTTAATAGTTGCACTTTCTTCTTTGTCAGCTTTCACTGATGTAGGTAATGTACAAGGACGATTAACTACTGCACTTACTTCTTTAGCTGCAGCAAAGTATGCCATGAAATCAGCACGATTAGGAGTTAATCCAACATCTAAAATAACGTCATCTAATCCTAAATAAGCAAGTACATCTTCATTACCTACTACTGCATCTTCTGGCAATTCTTCAATACCATTAATTTGTTTTTCAGTTAAGATTTTTTCACTTACACCAAGTTCTCTTAATGAACAAAGCATACCATTTGATTCTTGACCACGAATCTTACCTGCCTTGATAGTAATTTCAGGTAATTCAGCACCAACCTTTGCAACGATTACCTTTAATCCTGTACGAGCATTTGGAGCACCACATACAATATTTAATACTTCACTACCAATATTTACTTTACATAAATGTAAGTGATCACTATCAGGATGATCTGTACATTCTACAATTTCACCAACTACTAGGTTAGTTCCTTGAGCTACATAATCAATACCCTCAACTTCAAAACCTGCGTTTGTTAATTTATCTGCTAAGACTTCAGGAGTAATACCTGATAAGTCTACATATTCTTTAATCCAATTATAACTTAATTTCATTATTATATCCTCCTACTCAAAGCGATTGAATGTCTTTAAGAAACGTACATCATCTGTATAGAAATGACGAATGTCATCTACACCATACTTCAACATTGCGATACGTTCTACACCAACACCAAACGCAAAGCCAGAGCATTTACTACTATCAATACCTGCCATTTCAAGTACATCAGGATGTACCATACCAGCACCTAATACTTCAATCCAGCCAGTGCCTTTACATACATTACAGCCTTTACCACCACACATATGACAAGAAATATCTACCTCAACTGATGGTTCAGTGAATGGGAAGAATGATGGACGGAAACGTACTTTACTACTTTCACCAAGTACTTTCTTAGCCATAAATTCTAATGTACCCTTTAAGTCAGCTAATGTGATATTTTCAGCTACTACTAAACCTTCCATTTGAGTGAATTGATGTGAGTGAGTAGCATCATCATCGTCACGTCTATATACTTTACCAGGACAAATCATCTTAATAGGTAACTTACCATTAGCAGCCTCTAATTGTCTAGTTTGAATAGCTGTAGTATGTGTACGAAGTAGTTTTTCAGCATTAATATAGAATGTATCTTGCATGTCACGAGCAGGATGATCTTGAGGAATATTAGCTCTTTCAAAGTTATATAAGTCATATTCAACTTCAGGACCTTCTTCAACTGTATATCCCATACCAATGAAGATATCCTCTAATTCTCTTTGCATAAGAGTTAATGGATGAAGATTACCTTGTTCCATCTTGAATCCAGGTAATGTGATATCAATCTTTTCATTTTCTAAACGTAAAGCAAGCTCTTTTTCTTCAATAACCTTTCTTGCTTCTTCCATTTTTTGTTCTAAGAATGATTTAACTTCATTAACTGCTTGACCAAAAGCAGGACGTTCTTCCTTACTTAAGTCCTTCATACCCATCATTAACTCTTGAATAGGACCTTTCTTACCTAAGTATAATACTTTTAAATCTTGCAGTTCTTTAGCACTATTAACTGTTTCAAGTTCTTTAAGTGCTTTTTCTTTTAATTCTTGAATTTTGTTAACCATAATAGTTTCCTTTCTTTCTACAAGAGGAACTAAAAAAGACGTTCCTCATTACAGGAACGTCTAAAACGCGGTACCATCCTGATTTGTTACGTAGATACGCAACACACCTTAATTTTCCTTAACGCGGAATACGTGGGTGATTGGCCCCTCTCTAAGGTGAATTCATTAATATATCCTCCAAGAACCCTTTCAGTGCATCAAGTTCTCTCCCTAAGAAGTCTTCTATTAATTACTAGTCCTCTTCAACGATTTACTTGTTAATTATAAAACATAATTGTAGAAAAGGCAAATAGAAATGTGAGTATTATTAACTTCAAATTGACAAAGTATCGTTGTAACGATATAAAAGGAATAAAGATCACAAGTTATACTACAGTCATCTTGTGAAAGCATCAGGTTGCAATATAGATCAAAAGAAAACAACTATATCTCCAAGTATATAGAGACATAGTTGTTATTTTTTTAGTTCATTAATGATTTTAATATCTGCCATAGCAAAATCAACTAAAGATAAGTTTTCCTTTAAAACCCATTTAATACAAAATTGCACTTTTTTCACTACTTCTGTATCTACATCACACTTTTTGCCACCACTTTTTATGTGAGCGGCACACTTTTTGCAACGCCTTTTACACTTTCAGTTATAGAAAATTAAAAACTCTGAATTCATCACACTTTTAACCATTTATACAAAATTATTAGAAATTCACAAAAAAGCATCATATTTTACCCTGAGATATGATGCTTTTTATACTGTTATTAATACTATTATTCTAAATATCATGCTGACATGCCGGACATATCGCATCTTCATTTCTAACCTTTTCACCACAGAATGGGCAATGTCTTTGACCATATGGTATTTCATGTTCAATGCCACAACAATCATCATTTACTCTACCTTGGCGTAAATTTTCAATCGATGTATTACGTACTCTATCTTGATAATGTTTACTAAAATACTCTTCACGTTTAGCATTAGCAGATACTCTCTGAGTACGTCTTTCCATTCTCTTCTCTTTCAACTTCTTAGAAGTTTTATTTAATCCCTTAAACATAATACTCATATGTATTGTAACAAATGCTAGAATACCAAAATAAATAGCTGTTTCCACTACTGAATATCCATTTATCAATGAATCAAAAAACAATGGAATAATTGCGAAATAAAATATTGAATAAATACCTAATACAAATATATATAATAAAATCATTACTATTTCTCCTATATACCTCTTAAATCCCTTCTATTTTAGCACAATTCTTACATTTCTAAAAGAACCACCCTAATTCATAATTAAACTAAGACTAGCCAATAAACTAATAATTATTGATTTATATGCATTTCTTGCTGTTTAAATATTTGCTTTCTCCTCTACAAAACTAATACATCATTCATTTTTAATTGCTCTATTATTTCATAATAATTATTCTTGTGATGCACCTCTAATATCGTACAAAACTTACTTCCTGCATCTTTACTTGATGCACCACATAAATAGATTTTCTCATTTGATAATCCATAATCTAGCACAATCAAACGGTCATGAACCATGTTGTTTGTAGCTTTCAGTTTCACAGTAAAATACTGACTTTCAAAATCATTTAGTTCTACTAAAGTTAACTTACTTCTACCTGCTCTATTATCTGTAAATATGGTAACTTCTATACCATTATTAACTTGTTTTAAGTGACTTAATGTCTTAATACTTACATAATCATCTACTACATAAATACTCTTCTTAGCTAGCTTATAAATACTTATATAAGCTTCATCTGCTTCAAACTTTTGTCCATCTACAAATACGAATTCTTTTATCTTTGTTTCATCTATAAAATTATCCATTATTCTAGAAATATCATCTTTCGTAGCCATATTTTCCTTAATTTCTATAATATCTTTAGTATTTTGATTAGTCTGCATCACCAATCTAGTTAATGAGTCACTTTCTAATAACGATTTATTTTCTAATAGATAATGTCTCATTTCTTTGAATACTCTCATTATCATAATACTCTGCCTAACAGCCATTTCTCCTTTTAAAACTGTAGAAAGCATGTACACTCCCTGCTCTGTAAATGCATAAGGAGTTGAACGTGATTTAGTACTTATATTTGCGGTCGCATTTTGCGACCACAAACTTGTTATCTCTTTCTCGTTTAGCTGAAACATGAAATCTTCTGGAAATCTCCCTATGTTTCTTTTCACTTGTTCATTTAGTCTTTTTACTTCATAACCATATAATTTAGCCAAATCACTATCTAGCATCACTTGTAGTCCTCTAATTGTATATATCATTTCTTTAATATTTGTTCTTGTTTCATCATTTATTATCGTTTCATTCATTTCTTTTTTCCTCCTTTTAAGCTAACACCAACTTATTATGTTTTAATAATTCTTCTATTATCGGTTTATAAACTGTATTATTTTGTAACTTAGTAATGAAGCATAGTTTACTACCAGCATCCTTACTTGATGCACCACATAAGAATATTTCTTCGTTATCAGTATTAAAATCTATTACTATCAATCTGTCATGAGTAGTATTATTTGTCGCTAGTATTTCTAGTGATGGATATTGCTTGTTGAAATCGATATATTCTGCTAATCGTAGTTTATCATTTGTTCCTTTATTATCACTAAATATTACTACATTAACTCCATTATTCTTATATTTCAAATGACTTAGTGTCTTAATACTTATGTAATCGTCTAATACAAATATCGTTTTCTTTGCCTGCTTATAGATATTTATATATGCTTCATCTGCTTCAAACTTTTATCCATCTACAAATACGAATTCTTTTATCTTTGTTTCATCTATGAAATTATCCATAATTGTATCTATTTTATTATTTATATTCTCTATTTGCATTGTATTATCATCTATACGTTTAGATAAAACTTGATATTCTGATGTAGTGAGTAATTGCTTATTTTCAAAAACATAATGTCGCATTTCTTTAAATGTTCGCATAATCATAATACTTTGCTTCACAGCAAGTTCGCCTTTCAAAACTGTTGAAAGCATATATATACCTTGCTCAGTAAATACATAAGGCAAACTACGTGATTTTAAACTTAGATTTGCGGTCACAAAATGTGACCACAAATTCTTAAATTCAGTTTCATTCAACTGAAACATAAAATCACTAGGAAATCTTTCTATATTCCTCTTTACTTGCTGATTCAGCGTTTTTGTTTCATAGCCATACAGTCTAGCCAAATCACTATCTAACATTACTTGTTGTCCTCTAATTGTATATATCATATCCTTAATATTCATTTCTAATGCTTCTTTAATAATACTATTTGCATTCATCTCCATATTTTCTCCTCCTACTATACTATTGTTTCGAAAAATAGAAATGTACAAAAAAGAGGAACATTTCTGTTCCTCAACTAATATTATTATGCTATATCGTCACCATTAGATTTAATACATTTTTGATACCAGTAGAAGCTATCTTTTCTTGAACGAGCCATAGTTCCTTTTCCTTCATCATCCATATCTACGTAGATGAAGCCATAACGTTTTCTCATTTCACCTGTACCTGCTGACACTAAGTCAATGCATCCCCAAGGAGTATAACCAATTAAGTTTACACCATTCTCAATAGCTTTTGCCATTGCATCAACATGCACTTTGAAGTAATCAATACGATATGGGTCATGAATAGAACCATCTTCTTCTACTTTATCGATAGCGCCTAATCCATTTTCAACAACCATAATTGGCTTTTCATAACGATCATAAATCATTTCTAGGTAGTATTGTAATCCATCAGCATCTGTAGCCCAACCCCAATCAGAGTACTTTAGATATTCATTTCTAGCACCTGCTGAGAAGTTACCACTTACCATATCTTTAATTTCATGTGTTGTTACTACTGTTGACATATAGTATGAGAATGTATACATATCAACACAGCCTTCAGCTAAATCCTTTAAATCTTGTTCAGTAATATCTAACTTAACATTATGTTCTGCCCATAAACGGTTCGCAAATGTTGGATATTTTCCTTTACATTGCACATCACCACAATAATAGATTCCTTGTTCCCAAGTATGACGGTTTAATAAGATATCCTTTGGATCACATGTTCCTGGATAGAATGTGATACCGCAAATCATACACCCAACTATGTTTTCTGGATCAATTTCATGTGCTTTCTTAACAGCATGAGCACTTGCTACAAATTGATGATGTAATTGTTGATATCCTGATTGATACATTTCATCACTTGCTTTATTACCAAACATATTTAAGAACATTACAGTATTATTAATTTCATTGAATGTTAACCAATATTTAACTAAACCTTTAAATTCTCTAAAGCATGTTTCTGCAAATCGATCATAGAACTCAATCAGTTTACGATTTTTCCATCCACCATAATGTTCTTCTAAGTATAATGGAGTATCAAAGTGCCAAATGGTTACTAATGGTTCAATATTATGTTTACGTAATTCTTTGAATACATCACGATAGAACTCAATACCTTTTTGATTAGGCGTTTCTTCATCACCATTAGGGAATAATCTAGACCAAGAAATAGACATACGGAATGTTGTGAATCCCATCTCAGCAAATAATGCGATATCTTCTTTATAATGATGATAGAAATCAATGCCCTCATGATTAGGATAATGATATCCATCTAGCACAGCATATTTAGCACCTTCAGGTAATCTACCACCCATTCTTGAATATTTACCTGGATTACCATCTTTATCAATATAAGTAATATAACGAGGTTCACTAACAGTACCACCTGTAGTTACATCAGTTAATGCAGGACCTCTACCATCTACATTCCATGCACCTTCACATTGATTAGCAGCTGTTGCACCACCCCATAAAAAATCTTTTGGAAATCTACTCATTTTCTTTTCTCCTTCTTTTATTAATCTAAATCCATACCATCACTTGCAATACATTTTTTATACCATTCAAATGAATCCTTTTTAGAACGTGCAAGTGTACCTTTACCTTCATCATCCTTATCAACATAAACAAAGCCATAACGTTTTCTCATTTCACCTGTACCTGCTGATACTAAGTCAATGCATCCCCACATAGTATATCCCATTAGTGGAATACCATCTAACTCAATAGCATCTCTCATCGACTTAATATTAGCTCTTAAATAGTCAATACGGTACGAATCATGTACACTACCATCAGCTTCCATTTTATCATCCCAACCGATACCATTCTCAACAATCCATAATGGTTTACGATAGCGATTATATAAACGGTTTAAGTTAAGACGTAAGATATGTGGGTCAGTTGCCCAACCCCAAGCATTTGTTGTTAGATATGGATTCTTAACACCACCAGTCATATTACCACTAGCAGCTTCACCTGTATGAGTTGTTTGAGTATTAGAACCATAACATGAGAATGACAAGAAATCTGCAGAATAATTCTTAATTAATTCATAATCTTCTGGACAATCTTCTAATACAATACCCTCACGTTCATATTTCTTTAAACGATAGTTTGGATAATACCCACCTGTTTGAACATCACTATAGAATAATGTTTCTTGTTCTCTTTCCATTACTAATAATTGATCTTCTGGATCACATGTCATGGCATAAGAATAGCCAGCTGCAAGCATTTGTCCTACCTTAATTGACTCATCAATTTCACGAGCTGCCTTTACACACAATGCACTTGCGACAAATTGGTTATGAGCACCTTGCGCCTTTGTTTGAGGTGTTGATTTCATAATACCACCTGCTAGGAACGGACACATTCCCATAACATTTATTTCATTAAATGTTAGATAATATTTAACTTTACCTTTATAACGTGTAAATACTGTTCTTGCATATCTTTCAAAAAATTCAATAAGCTTACGATTAGCCCATCCACCATATTTAATCGCCAAATTAATAGGTGTTTCATAATGCGATAATGTAACTAATGGTTCAATACCATATTTCTTACATTCATCAAATACTTTATCATAAAATACTAAGCCTTCTTCATTTGGTTCAGCATCATCACCGTTAGGGAAAATACGACCCCAGTTAATCGACATACGGAATGTTTTAAAGCCCATTTCAGCCATTAAAGCGATATCTTCTTCATAATGATGATAGAAATCAGTTGCTTCATGGCTAGGATAATATATACCTTCTACTACATCAGGAATTGCTCCTTCAGGGAAGTCCATACCACCAAAAATAGATAAATTAATTGCACCAGTTTCTCCTGTTTCAGGATTGCGCCACGTAATTCTTCTAGGCGTAGTATGACTACCACCAGTCATTACATCAGCAGTACTAATACCTTTACCACCCTCACGATATCCACCTTCATATTGGTTAGCAGCAGTTGCTCCTCCCCATAAAAAATCTTTAGGAAATGCCATTATATATTCCTCCTTATTTAACTACTTATAGTATAACATATCACCGATTTTTTTCTCAACAGAAACGATTTATTTCTTAATAAAAAGGATAGAAATTCTTCTACCCTATTTATTATTAATCTAAATCAGCACCATTAGTAGCAATAACTTTCTTATACCAATAGAAACTATCTTTTCTACTTCTTGCCCCTTCACCAGAACCATCATCTTGGTAATCTACATAGATGAAACCATAGCGTTTATGCATTTCACCTGTTGATGCACTTACCAAGTCAATACATCCCCAAGGAGTGAATCCAATTAAATCTACACCATCTTCATTGATAGCTGCATCCATAGCTTCAATATGAGAACGCAGATAATCAATACGATATGAATCATGAATAGAGCCATCAGTTTCTACTGTATCAGCAGCGCCCAATCCGTTTTCAACTACCATTAGTGGTTTATTATAACGAGAATAGAAGTAATTTAAAGAAATACGTAAACCTATTGGATCAATTTGCCATCCCCAATCACTAGTCTTTAAATATGGATTCTTAACACCAGTAACCATATTACCAGATTGATTAGCTATTACTTCAGGATCTGCACTTATACAAGCTGACATATAATAAGAGAACGTGATAAAGTCTACTGTACCTTCAGCCAACACTTTTTTATCTTCTTCCGTTAATTCAAAATTAATACCTTGCTTTTCATATTGTTTTAAAACAAATGGTGGATAATATCCTCTAGCTTGTACATCACAGAATAAATCTAATTTTTCTTGAGCTAATACTTGTTTTAAAACATCATTAGGATTACATGTATATGGATATGAGTGAGCATACCCAATCATATTACCAACCATTAAATTTGGATTAATCTCATGAGCTGCTTTAACTGTTAATGCACTAGCCAATAATTGATTACGTGCTGCTGCAGCAATTACTTCAGGATTGCGTGAAGGCACACCCGCTGCCATCCATCCACCGAAATTAATACAATTAATTTCATTAAATGTTAACCAATATTTAACTCTATCTCCATAGTGTTCAAAACATGTTTTCGCATAACGAACGAAGCAATCAATTGTTCTGCGATCAGCCCATGAACCCCAAGCATTAGTAAGTGCTACTGGTGTTTCATAGTGTGATAATGTAACTAATGGTTCAATACCGTATTTCTTTAATTCATTGAATACATCATCATAGAATTTTAAGCCTGCCTCATTAGCTGTTTCTTCCATTCCTGTTGGGAACAAGCGTGTCCAGTTAATAGACATACGGAATGTCTTGAAGCCCATTTCACCAAATAATGCGATATCTTCTTTATAATGATGATAGAAATCAATACCATCATGAGAAGGATAATCATAACCTTCAAATGAGCCAAACTCAGCACCTTCTGGAGCATTTAAAGTAAACATCATTTGAGATTCAATCTTACCTTCTTTAGTTTTATATGTAACTTCGCGGGGTTTTGTACGTGAACCTCGAGTACAGCAATCAGATGTACTTACACCCTTGCCATCAACATTCCATGCACCCTCAAATTGGTTAGCTGCTGTTGCGCCACCCCATAAAAATCCTTTAGGAAATGCCATTATATATTCCTCCTTATTTACTTACTTTAAGTATCTCATATTTTATAAAATTTTTCATTTCATTTACCCATTAAATTATATAAAGAGGTCATTACGACCTCTTTACCTATTAATCTAAATCAGTACCGTTGCTAGCAATAACCTTCTTGTACCAATGGAAGCTATCCTTACGATAACGTTTACCATCACCAGTACCGTCATCTTGATAATCTACATAGATGAAGCCATAACGTTTATGCATTTCACCAGTTGATGCACTTACTAAATCAATACATCCCCAAGGAGTATAACCGATTAAATCGATACCATCTTCGTTAATTACTTTATCCATTTCTTTAATATGATCTCTTAAATACTCAATATGATAAGGGTCATTACATGTACCATCTTCATTTAATACATCTTGAGCTCCCATACCATTTTCAACAATCATTAATGGTTTATGATAACGATCCCATAATTCATTACATGCGAAACGTAATCCAACTGGGTCAATTTGCCATCCCCAATCACTAGCTTTTAAGTATGGATTTTTAACTCCACCCATAAAATTACCTTGTGCATCTGCTAATACTTTAGGATCTGCACTAGCTACACTAGACATATAATAAGAGAATGATAAGAAATCAACTGTACCATCTAATAATAGTTGTTGTTCTTCTTCTGTTAATGAGAAATTAATTCCTTCTCTTTCATATTCTTTTAACTTATAGTTAGGATATTTACCTGTAGCTTGTACATCAAAGAAGAAATGACGTCCACGTTCAATAAATTTAGCTTTTAGGTTATCAGCTGGATGACAAGTATTAGGATATGTAGCACCATAAGCTACCATATTACCAACCATGTTATTTGAATCGATTTCATGTAAGATAAGTACTGCTTTAGCACTACCTAAGAATTGATGTTTAACTGCATCAGCAATTGTTTGTGGTGTCTTATAACCTACGCCAGCACCCATATAAGGCATCATTTGTGCAATATTGATTTCATTAAATGTTAACCAATACTTAACTTTACCTTTGTAACGTTCACCTACTGTGCGTACATAGCGTTCCCAACATTCAATAGTTCTAGCATCAGCCCAACCATTCCATGTGTTAGTAAGACCTACTGGTGTTTCATAGTGAGATAATGTAACTAACGGTTCAATACCATGTTTTTGTAATTCATCAAATACATCATCATAGAATTTTAAGCCTGCTTCATTAGGTTCAGTTTCCATACCTGTAGGGAAAATACGTGTCCAGTTGATTGACATACGGAATGTCTTGAATCCCATTTCACCAAATAACGCAATATCTTCTTTATAGTGATGGAAGAAATCAATACCTTCATGAGAAGGGTAGTCATAACCATCAAATGCACCATATTCAGCACCATCTGCACCTGTCAAGCTCCAAAATGGTTCTGCTTTGATTTCTCCTTCTTTAGTTTTATAAGTAATCATACGTGGCTTAGTACGTGATCCACGAGTCATACAGTCAGATGTGCTAGGTCCTTTACCATCAGCGTTCCATCCACCTTCAAATTGGTTAGCAGCTGTTGCGCCACCCCATAAAAATCCTTTAGGAAATGCCATTATATGTTCCTCCTTTATTTCCTTTATATTATTAATCTAAATCTACACCATTACTTTCTATAACTTTCTTATACCAATAGAAACTATCCTTACGATATCTGTTTAATGTACCATTACCATTATCATCTCGGTCTACATAAACATAACCATAGCGTTTTCTCATTTCTCCAGTACCTGCACTAATTAAATCAATGCATCCCCAGGAAGTATAGCCCATTAAGTCTACTCCATCTTCATTAATAGCTAAGTCCATTTGTTTGATATGTTCACGTAAATACTCAATACGATAATCATCATGAACTTTACCATCTACCAATTCATCTAAAGTACCTAAACCATTCTCAACAACCATAACTGGTAATTGATAACGATCATATAAATCATTTAAGTAGTAACGTAATCCAACTGGATTAATTTCCATCCCCCAATCAGTTGCTGTTAAGTATGGATTCTTAGGTGATGCGATACCAGAACCTGCTAACTTTAATTCAGGATTATAAATATGTGATGCATTTATAGTCATGTAGTAACTAAATGATAAGAAATCTACTGTACCTTCTCTTAAAATAGCTTCATCACCATCTTGAATAACTAATTCTACTCCCTTATTCTTTAAGAATGCCTTAGCACGATTTGTATAATAGCCACGACATTGCATATCGCAGAAATAGTATTGTTGATAGTTCATCTTTTGGAATTCTTGCATATCTAAAGGATGACAAGTATTAGGATAGAAGAATAATCCTCCTAACATCATCCCTACCTTGAAGTTAGGATACTTATCATGCGCTAACTTCACTACCTTTGCACTCGCAACAAATTGATGATGTGCTGCTTGATATGCAACTTGGTCAACTGATAGTCCATCAACTGCCTTACAAGCCCCCGCCATATAAGGATTGCCAATAGCAATACAGTTAATTTCATTGAAAGTTAACCAATACTTTACTTTATCTTTATATCTTTCAAATACTGTTGAAGCATAGTGATAGAAGAAGTCAACTAATTCTCTTGAATACCAACCATTATATTCATTAGCTAGGTATAATGGTGTTTCATAGTGAGCCAATGTAACTAAAGGTTCAATACCATATTTCTTACATTCATCAAATACTTCATCATAGAACTTTAACCCTTCTTCATTTGGTTCTGATTCATTGCCATTTGGAAAGATTCTAGACCATGCGATACTCATACGGAATGTTTTAAATCCCATTTCTCCCATTAGCGCAATATCTTCTTTATAATGATGATAGAAATCTGTTGCTACATGGTTTGGACAATACACATCTTTTTGTACTGAATCATAAAACTCACGATTCTTTGAAACTGAACCAGCCGTCGATGCATCGAAAATACTAGGTCCTTTGCCACCTTCATTCCATCCACCTTCATATTGATTAGCAGCTGTTGCGCCTCCCCATAAAAATCCTTTAGGAAATGCCATTATATGTCCCTCCTTTATTTCCTTTATATTATTAATCTAAATCATCACCATTACTTGCGATACATTTCTTATACCAATAAAAACTATCTTTACGATATCTATTTAATGTACCAGTACCATCATTATTCTTATCTACATAAATGTAGCCATAGCGTTTTTTCATTTCACCAGTTGATGCACTTACTAAATCAATACATCCCCAAGAAGTATAACCAATTAAGTTAACGCCATCCTCAAGAGCTTGAGCCATAGCTTTTACGTGTTCTCTTAAGTATTCAATACGATATGGATCATGTACTGTACCATCCTCTTCTAATGTATCTACAGCACCTAAACCATTCTCAACTACCATCATTGGTAATCCTGGATAACGTCCACCATATTCATTTAAACAATAACGTAATCCATCTGGATCTAAACTCCAACCCCATTCAGAATATTTAAGATATGGGTTCTTAGCTCCCATTGAAAAGTTACCACCTGAAGTCTCAACATCCTTCTTCTCAGTCTTACAAGACGTAGAATAATATGAGAATGTTAACATATCTACTTTACCAGCTTTTAAATCTGCACTATCTTCATCGGTAAAATCTAATGTGATATCATATTCTTTCCAAAAGCGTTTAGCAAAATATGGATATTCCCCACGAATCATTGTATCTGAAACATAGTAATAATTATCTTGTAAATTCTTTTGAGTGTATAATACATCCTTTGGATCACAAGTTAATGGGTATGATGATGGTCCACCAGCCATCATACAACCAACTACATAATTAGGATCAATTTCATGTGCACGCTTTACTGCTCTAGCACTTGCAACCATTTGATAATGTAGTAATTGCGCTTGTTTAGTAACTAATGCTTTAGGATAATTAGGAATTAAATCCTTCATCATAATTGCAGTATTAATTTCATTGAATGTTAACCAATACTTAACTAAGCCTTTATATTCATTAAAGATTGTTTCAACATAACGGTCAAAAAGTTTAATAGTTTCACGATTATTCCATCCACCACATTCTTCATCTAAATATAAAGGTACATCATAGTGTTGAATTGTTACTAAAGGTTCAATGTTGTATTTCTTTAATTCTAAGAATACATTACGATAGAAATCAAGCCCTTCTTGATTTGGTTCTTCTTCAATGCCTTTTGGGAAAATTCTTGACCATGCAATAGACATTCTGAACATTTTGAAGCCCATTTCCGCAAATAGTGCAATGTCTTCTTTATATCTATGATAGAAATCAATTGCTTCATGACTTGGATAATAATATCCATCTAAAATAGCTCGTCTAGCTTCAGAAGGGACCACTCCACCAAAAAAACTAGCTTTTCCTTCAGTACCATCTGGCATACGATATGTAACTACTCTTGGTTCTGTATGTGTTCCTGCTGTAGTAACATCAGATGATGTTAATCCTTTACCACCTTCATTATAACCGCCTTCACATTGGTTTGCAGCTGTTGCCCCTCCCCAAAAAAAATCTTTTGGAAATCTACTCATTATAAATTCCTCCTATTTACCTATTATAATTATACGATAACAGTGAATATGTTTCAATAGTCTTGAGAAATTTCTTAAATATTCTAAAACGATATTTACTATCAACCTAAACTATGGTATAATTATAAGAACGTTAGGAGGTAGAAATATGAATCCTTATGAATTAATGTCAGCACATGAAGCAGAATTCACGAAATCAGATGAAATAATCAGAGATGCCGTTTTAAATAATCCTGACTTGATTATTAAATATAATATCATTACCATTGCAGAAGAAATTGATGTTTCAAAATCTGCAATCCTACGTTTTTGTAAGAAACTAGGATATAGTGGGTTCAGTGACTTCAAATTTGATATGAGTAGGTTTATACATTCTGGTGCACATGAAGAAAAACAGCATGAATCTACAGTTGAAGAGGTGCTGGATATCTTAGAAAAAAGCATTCATAGTTTACGCCTAGCAATTTCCCCACAAAGCTTACATGATTTAGCAATTGATATTTGCAAAGCAAGAACTATTCGTTTATTTGGTATTATGTCTTCCGGCATTGCTGCTAAGCAATTAATGTATCGCTTATTTAAAGTTGGCATTCCTTCTCAAGTGATCGATGATTATTTTATTATTAATGAAATGAATAGTTGTGCATCAAAAGATGATTTACATATTTTCTTCTCAGCTAGTGGTAATTCATTTGATGTTGTTAACTATAATTTTGAAGAAGTTGAAGCCAAAACTGTTTTAATAACTCAAAACAACCGAACAAGTTTTAATGAAACAGTTGATACGGTAATTGTCTTACCGGGATTTGAAAAGAATATCTTGGATTTCTATTTAGAACCTCAATACCTGAATATGGCATTCATTGAAATACTTGTATGTGAAGTATCTAAGGTATTATCAGAAAAAAGATAGTATGTAATAACTTCTTAAAACAATTAACCCGACTTGAAAATCGGGTTTTTATATACTATGGTTTTTCATATAATCAATAAATTCTTGTGTCTTTGACCAATATTTTATTCCCCAGTTTTCAAAATTCCATTCATTCATATAATTGTTGCATTCATAATCGATATAAAAAATCAACTCATCTTGCACAATGAAATTAGTTGGGAAATAATCTATATTTAATCCATATGAGTATACTGTTTTCGCCATTTCTTGTATTTGCGTTAAATATGTATCCTTCATTTCATCATTTTTAACTAATTCATATATGGATGGACCATCAATATACTCTTTTAAAATTCTTTCATTAACAATATCGATATCTAACATTTTCGGAATTCTAATTCCTGTCTGTAATAGTTTATTGTAGTCATTTTGTTCAGCCGCTATTTTGTCACCAAATGAATAATATTCACATGGTTCATGGTGTATTTGTTTTAAAACATAATATATTCCTTCACGCTCAGCTAAATAAGAATAACCACCCTTTCCATGTCCTAGTAGTCTTACAATATTATATTCTGTTTGATTAACACACATTTTGTCTTGCACTTATTATTACCTCACAAACTCTAAATCATATTACTTAAATAAGAATTGATACTATTTTCGCCATTAATAAAGCTAATAAAGGGTATGCGATTAATGTTCCTAACCACTTTCTAATTAACACCTTTACTGGAATATATGGTTGTAAGTCTTCTGTTCCTGGGATAATCCATGCCTTTGTATGTCCGACCCAATACCAATCAATAAAGAATCTATCAAATAATCCCATAATCATTAATATAATAGTCATTTGAATAAATCCTTCTTTAAACTCAGTAACGCCATTTACAACGTAGACCATATATGGAACTAATGTAAATAATGGAATAAATAATACAACTGCTGAAACTAAAAATTGTTTCTTTATCTGTCCTTTAGTAACAAGTTCTAGTTCAATAACACGCTCTTGTACATCATCTTCATAAAGACATACTAGACCCACTGCTCCATTCCGTATTCCTATTATGCAATACATAACTAAAATAAAGCACATGACTATACCTTCAAATAAGAGTAACATATTATCCCTCCAATTTATAATCCATATTCTAAATTCAATTTATCTATTTAATATTATCACTTAAAATCTCCATATACAAGAATAGCCATGGCAATCCTGTCTGCTACGGCTATATTTCTTTCCTAAATTTACACTTATTACTAATTATTCTTAACATGTATTACTGCCCTTATTACTAGTAGAATAATCGCTACCACATGACCATAAATACTCGTAAGCATGCTTACAGCTATTCCTCTCAATATATATTCAGTGGAGTTTGCTAACACGATAACAATTTGAATAAATGTAACTAGTACACCTGATAATAACGATATACATATTGCTACAAAAAGTGCATATTCTACTTTTGCTTTCACTTCACTTTCCTCGTTCTTATACAAAAGTATAAATGACTTTACAAAATATCGAAGTTGTCCACTTACACATAAACCAATTAATAATAAAGCTAAAACCATCATCAACGAAGGAATATCAAAAAACAGCAGTATATGATAGAAGTGTATACCACCATACATTAAAACTATTCCAATTATCAATAATATTAGACCAGAAGTTCCAACACCCCAACCATATTTATCCCATAACCTTCTTTTTTCAATTTCTTCTTTTTCTTTCAGTAAGCTTTCTACATTAGGAACATCATTCGATTTCATCGATTTATTCAATTTTTCACCTGATAACAATTCTACCACACTAATATTTAGAACATCACATATCTCATTCAGCATAGTAGTATCTGGAATACCACGACCCGTTTCCCGCACTTAAAGATATTGGTTATGTACGAGTGCCTACGCCTACTTGCATAGGCACTCATATCTTTGTTTTTACTCAATTTTGCCGATAAAGCGGTAGTAGATGTCAATATTCTGCTCACGCATACCGTCCAAGGTGGTTGCCTCGTGAATGACGATCTTTTCAATCAGCGTATTCAGAAGCTCCGCTGT
>JAFXJJ010000087.1 GCA_017532345.1 Erysipelotrichales bacterium | reverse complement strand
GTTGAAGTTCAACATCACCATGTACATCTACTAAATCAATGGCATCTTCAGCATCTTTTAATTCTTCTACTTCATCTAACAATTTAAATACACGTTCTGCTGCAGCCATCGCCGATTGAAGTTCAGCAATAATATTAGCTGCTTCATTAATAGGACCACTAAATTTTCTAGAATAAAGCACAAACGATGAGATATTACCTAAAGATATTTGACCATATAAATATAGAATTGCACCAAATACACTGATTAATGTAAGTGATAAGTTATTAACGAAGTTAACACATGGACCTACCATACTACCATAATAATCTGCATTATAATAACTATCTACACAGTTATTATTTACCACATCAAAGTGCTTAACAATCTCATCTTCTCTAGCATATGCTTGAATTGTTTTAGTAGCAGACACCATTTCTTCACTAAATCCATTCAAATCACCAATACTCTTAGAACGCTTTCTAAATAATGGTTTTGTTTTGCCTGTCATGAATTTTGTGATGGTGATTGATAATGGTATTGTGAATACGAAAATCAATACCAATACTGGTGAAATAGACACCATCATCACAAATGAGAAGATAACTGTTATTGAGCTACTTACAATTTGTACGATATCACTACTTAATGACGTATTAACTGTATCAATATCATATTGTATACGTGAAATAATATCTCCTAATGGATGTGTATCAAAGAAAGATACAGGTAAACGTTGTAGTTTCTCAAATACATCATTACGCATCTTAAATACTACTTTTTGCGTTATATTAATCATCAGAATATGTAAGATATAACTAAATAAAGAAGACACTAAGTAGAAACAAACCATTAGTCTAGCATAATGGAATACCGCATCAAAATCTACTTGTCCAGGTACTTCACCAATCGCATCAATAGCTTTTCCTGATAATGTAGGACCAAATAACTCAAAGCTATTTGCTGATAGTGTTAATATAATAGCAGTTAGTAAAAGCCATTTATAACTATATAAATACTTCCATAAGCGTTTTAATACATATTTTGTATCACGTGGCTTAGCCGTAGCAGTTGAATGTCTAGGCATCGAAATCACCACCCATCTGTGATTCAGCAATTTGTTGATACATATCGCATGTTTCCATTAATTCATCATGTGTACCATGAGCAATAACCTTGCCATCATCTATCACAATAATTTGTGAACAATTCTTAACAGAAGATACACGTTGCGCAATAATGATTGATGTGATATCTAAATCATTGATAGCCTTACGTAAGGCTGCATCTGTACGATAATCTAGGGCACTAGATGAATCATCTAGAATAAGTATATCGGGACATCCCGCTAAGGCACGAGCAATTAATACTCTTTGACGTTGTCCACCACTTAGATTATTACCCTTAGCACTTATAGCTTCATTAATACCATCAGTCTTACTTTCAATAACTGTTAATGCTTGGGCATTAATAATAGCTTTACGTATCCTTTCATCATCAATATTACGATAGAAATCAATATTAGCTTTCATTGTATCTGTAAAAATTGAATCATTTTGGAATACTACACCAAACTTACTGCGTAATTCATTTAATTCATAACTCTTTATATCTTTTCCATCAATTAATATAGAACCACTATTAATATCATAGAATCTCATAAGTACATTAACTAATGTACTTTTACCACTTCCTGTAGCACCAATAATACCTAAGCTTTCACGATGCTTTAAAGAGAAGCTAATATCACTTAAATTATCCTTCTTATTCTCATAAGAAAAGCTTACATGATCAAAAATGATATGAGCATCATTATCTACTGGCAATGATTCAGATATTGTAAGCTCTGGTTGCATCAATAGAATTTCCTCTAATCGATTAGCAGAAGCACTAGCCCTAGACATGATAATGAAGATACGGGTAATCATCAGCATCGCCATCAGAATAATCGTAAAGTAAGATAAGAAAGCCATAATCTTACCAGCTTCTGTTAAGCCACTATTAACACGATATGCCCCAACAATAATGACGCATACTAACCCTACGTTTAAGAAGATATTCATAAATGGCGAGTTTAAGGCCATTGTTTGTGAGGCATTAATCTCTTGATTTACTAAATTTTTATTAACCGTTTTAAAACGTTCAATTTCATAATCAGACATTGATAATGCCTTAATAACACGTACTCCTGTGATGTTTTCTC
This sequence comes from Erysipelotrichales bacterium, assembly GCA_017532345.1. GTDB lineage: Bacteria > Bacillota_I > Bacilli_A > Erysipelotrichales > Erysipelotrichaceae > SIG230. The sequence goes on along the minus strand of JAFXJJ010000087.1, from coordinate 35,225 downwards.
TTACCACACGAACCATATCATCCATTCGTTCTTGGACCTTACGATACTTAGGAATCCCATACTTACTTGTAAGGAATACTAGCGTAACAATGAATGGTACAGTTGCAAGAAGCACACATGTTAATGTGGTATCTAATGTTAGCGTGATACAAATACCACCAATAAATAATAATGGTGCACGTACTCCTAAACGCTGCATCATCCCAATCATTTGATGAATATTATATGTATCACTCGTTAATCGTGAAATAATTGATGGTATCGTGATTTCATCAACCTGACGTTGCGACATTTCCATAACTTTCTTAAATGCATCGTGACGAATATCTCTCACAGCATTTTGTGCTACTGCTGATGCATTACGATTCGCACGAATATTTCCCCATACCGCAATAAAGCAACATAGCAACATAATAGCTCCCCATAAGAAAATTAAATTAATCTCCTTTAGAGGAATAATATCATCTATGATATGTGCTAATATCCACGGTAGTGCCAAGTCCATAATAGTACCTATGAACTTAATTATAAATCCAATAACCATTTTCCCATAATATGGCTTTAAATATTTAAATACACTTTTCATAGTACTCCTCCCTTCCTATTGTTTTATTATATACTATTTATTATCTTTTTTAAAATAAAAACTATTACGTAATGTAATAGTTTAGTCAAGTGTCTTATATATTGTTTCAATAAAAGCCTCATTCCAATCATGTTCTAAATCATCTTCAATTATTTCAAGTGTTGTAACCATATCTATAGTATTGGTAGCTGGAGCTACAATATATAATCCATCATCTGCTGTCCAACTTCCATCATCTAAAACTAGAAACACAAATTTAGAAAAATCATCATTACATATAAAATCACCATACGTATCAAATTCTAGATTAGAAATCATGCTTAATATCGAAGTATTTTTATCTAATACTAGCTTTCCATATATGTCCTTTTTACTATCATACATATACTCATCATCACCACTAATAGAAATAATACCATCAAAACAATCATCTTTTATTAAGTACCTTCTAAGCTTTCCTTGTACCTTTACAACAACAGCTTCTTGATAATTGATATCACCGACACTTCGTTTTACTCCATCTACTGTCATATCAATTTGTGTGGTAATTGGTACATTATAGACTAGTAGTCCCATTATTACTACAATAGTTGCAAGTATTTCTAATTTCTTCACTATTTCATCTCACTCTATTCTAATTATCCATATAGTAGTATACCACACTATAAAGTTTATTTTTCCCTAATATCCTATTATTCTTCGAATGATATTTAATACAAGACATAAAGAAAAATATTTTATTGCTTTTTCAAACTTCTTCATTTTTAATTCACGAATGAAATAATATATCGCTAAGCATAAAAAAATAATTTCTAATATTGATTCTATCAATTTAAAATATAATATGATATTCATCCTATTCCTCCTAATACTATAAATTAATGTTGCTTCATATATTCAATAAATGCTTCAGTCTTAGACTAATATTATACCACATTCATAATCAATATAGTAAATTAATTCATTCTGAATAACAAAATTAGTTGGAAAATAATAAATATTTAATTTGGTTTCATAAACTAACATTGCCATTTCTTGCATTTGTGTTAGATACACATCTTTCATGGTATTATTCTTAACTAAATCATATATTATTGATTCATCAATATATTCTTTTATTATTTCTTTTTCTATATCAATATCTAACATTTTGGGAATTCTAATACCTATTTCAACTAATCTATTATAATCACTTTGTTCAGTTTCTTTCCAAATGAATAATAATCACATGGTTCATGATGGATGTGTTTTAATACATTTAAATATTCTTCTTTTTGAACTAAATATGAATAACTACCTTTTCCATGACCTAAAAGCTTTAAAATAGTATACTATACCCTCTACTACAAATAAAAAGTGATGAAGACTTCATCCACCACTTTTAAACAATTACTTCAATAATTAATCAATATTCACTAATTCGTATTCTCTACTACCAATACCAATTTCCGCAGCTGCTTCAATTGTATGAATACCATTACGTGATTCAATACGCTCAATTAAATGCTTCTTACCTTCATCTTCTGAATTATATACTAAATCAACACATGCTTGATCCAATGCTACTGGATCTAATGAAGCAAGAATACCAATATCTTTAATCTTAGGATCTTCCGCAACTGCACAGCAATCGCAATCCACTGACATATTACACATGATGTTAATGAATACTAGCTTATCCTTCATGTAAGACATGATTGATTCATCTGCATCTGCCATAGCTTCTAAGAAAGAATCATGGTCAGCAGTCCAAATCTTCTCAGGTTCACCAGCTCCATGAATATGTGCCTTACCGTGTGATGAAGCAATACCAATAGACATATTCTTTAATGCTCCACCATAACCACCCATTGGATGTCCTTTGAAGTGTGATAACACAAGCATTGAATCATAATTCTTTAGATGGTCTCCAACATAATTAACTGTAATTTGTTTATGATTATGAACAGGCAATTCCATTTCACCATCTTCATCCATAATATCTACCTTCGCAATATCAGTCCAACCATGATATTTCATTGTTTCCCAATGTGCTTCAGTAGTATTACGTTTACCTTCATATGCAGTATTACACTCAACAATTGTGCCATTAACGTAATCAATCATTGGTTTTAAGAAGGCAGGACGAATAAAGTTTTGATTTCCCACTTCCCCTGAATGTAGTTTTACCGCAACATTACCACTTAACTCATGACCTAATGCTTTATAAATTTCTACTACAGCTTCAGGAGTTAGTTTACTAGTAAATAATACCTTTGATTTACTCATTATAAATTCCTCGACTTTCTAACTATATTATACATACTAATAGTGATATAAAGTCAAGAAAAAAGGATGTTTACACATCCTATTTACTCATTTCATCTAAAATAATCTCAACAATTTTATTGGCAGCCACTTCTGGAATATCGTTACATACAACATATTTGTAATTATCTTGTAGTTTTAATTCTCTACCAGCCTTTTCAAGACGTTTTTGAATAACATCTTCAGCTTCACTTTTTCTTCCACGAATACGTCTTTCTAGCTCTTCCATTGAAGGTGGAATAATAAAGATAGTAACTGCATCACTACACTTTTCAACTACTTGCTTCATTCCCTCAACTTCAATTTCTAATATTACATTCTTTCCTTCATTACGTAGCTTCTCAACATATGGTAATGGTGTTCCATAGTAATTACCAACAAACTCTGCATGTTCAAGAAGTTCTCCACGTTCTACTGCTGCTTCAAATTCTTCTCTTGTTACAAAGAAGTAATCTTTACCTTCTACTTCACCTTCACGAGGCTTTCTTGTAGTCATAGAAATGGAATATGCCAAGTTTAATCTTGGATCATCCATAAAACACTGGCGCACTGTACCTTTACCAACACCACTTGGTCCACTAAATACGATAAGTAATCCTTTTTTCATACCTATTTCCCTCTTCTGAAATTTATAATTAATATATTACTTTAAGTACCTATAAAAATCAAGGTTAAGTAGTAATATTTATACTTAAATTATACACAATAAGTATACCCTATAGTTTATATTACTTGCATAATTAATCTATTATTTCTAAATAACTAAATCGTTTTACATTTCTCAATTAATTTCTTATAGATATTTTCTACCATCCAAGGTTCACTTGGTTTACTGATTGCCTCATCAAAGCTAAACCATCTAACACCTTGGTTCTCATCTTCTTTCATAATTAATTCTTCACCTTCATCAGCTTCCGCTAAGTATGTAACATTCATATGTAAATGACATGGTACATATTTTCCTCTTTTTATATGGCCATTAACAGTAAGTGTTTCAATACTGAAAATATCATTACTTACAAGTCTTGCATGAGCAACACCAGTTTCCTCTTGTAGTTCACGTAATGCAACCTCACATAAGTCTTCAACACCATCAGCATGACCACCAACCCAAGACCATGAGTCATATATATTGTGGTAAACCATCAATGTTTTCGTACGTTCTTTATTAATCGTCCATATTGATGCGGAAAAATGAGCCACTTCATTAGAACGTTCTAAATAATCATCATTATTCTCAATAAACTTCAACATTACTTCCTTATCACACATTTCTTGTTCATTACTAGGTTTGTACTTTTTTAAAGATTCATATAGATTCATAATATTCCTCCAACAATCTTATTTAATTATAACACATCTAACTATTAAAAATTATAATGTTGTGAGATAAGTTCATCTTGTGCTAGAATATATTAAGGTGGTGAAATTATGGAATTTGTAGAGATTACTAAAGAGAATATACAATTAGCGTATAATTACTTTTTATCTTTAAAAACTACCATACCTACTATTTATTCGGTATCACTGCCAGCTTTTACTGATTCATTTTTAAATGAATATAGTGAAGGTGAACAAATGTTTAAGGAACTACATGCCTATGCTGCTATAGATACAGATAACAAGATTAAATCAATTATACAGTATGGTATTCCTAATTATGAAATCAATTACGATGGTGAACGTATATATAGCTCTAGAGTGGGAGCAATCCGTTGGTTCGATGTTACATGGCTACATGAAGATGTTGGAAAGAAACTGCTTGATCGAGCATCTACTTTCTTTATAGAGCATGGCATATCTAAAGTATACGCATTTAGTAATGATTATGCGATGTCAGTATATGCTTATCAAGGTAAGCTTTACCAAAGTGAGAAGAAGATTCATACCTTCCTAAGATTATATGGTTTTAAACGCCATACAACTAGTCATTTCTACACCATTTCTTTAAAACGTATGAAGCCCTATATGCATAATGATGGAATTAATTTCGAACCCGATGAACGCATTCAGAACCGCCAATTCTTCACCATAAAAAAACATCAAACAGAAATCGGTGGTATGGAAGTATACTACATTAATTCAAAAACAGTGTATTTAAGCTTCTTCTACATTCTAGATGATTATCGAGGACGCTCTTGGGGCTTACAATCATTACTAGCGATACTAATGATGTTTAAGAATCTAGGATATGAAAGATTAGATACTGATCTTAATGAAGATAATTCGATTGCGATTAAATTATATAGTCGTTGTAAGATTGGTAGAATAGGTAAAGGTTATAGTTATATAAAGGAGAATTAATTATGAAAATTGCAAGTGTTGTGAAAAGAATAAAACCAACTATAAATGAAAATATTGAAGACATCAAACAAGGTATGAAAGAAGCTAAAAATAATGGTGCTGATTTAGTATTATTCTCAGAATGCTCATTATCTGGCTTTATTGTAGGGGAAAATGTATTGATGGATCGTAAGGTAGCGATGAAAGCAACTGATAAACGCATCTATGATTTATGTGCATATGCAAAGGAACTACAAATAAATGTAGGTATCGGCTTTTTGGAGGATAAAGATGGTGGTTTCTATGATAGCTATGCGATTATCTTAAAGGATGGTACTATTAAAGAAATCTATCAACGCTGTAGTGATACATGGCATATCAAAGATAAGGGTGGAATGTATCTTGAGGGAGAGGCTGTACGTTCTCTTGTAGTAGATGGATTATGTATCACCATCTTAATCTGTGGTGATTTATTTGATGATGTACTATGTGCAATGATTAGTGCACTGGAAACCGATTTATGCATTGTACCAATGGCAAGATGCTTTGATAAGCCTGCCACTGAGAAAATGTGGTTAGAGGAAGAAAAGGAATACATTGAAAGAGTTAAACTTACAGAAACAAATGTTTTACTAGTAAACCAATTAATGGATAAAGAGAATTATTTTGGTGGTGTCAGTGCTATCACATATAATGGTACCGTTGAATCTAGATTACCAATTAACACTGAAGGAATTCATTATTTAGATATTTAATTCTTATAGGATTTGAAGTTATTCAAATCCTTTTTCTTTATACAAAAACAAGAGTGATTTAGTTTATTTTACTAAATCACTCTATTCACTATTTACAGTTTTCTTCATTAATAGCTTTTAAGATTTTTACACTTTGAAGCATTTCTTCATATACTGCAAATTCAAATCTTCCATGATAATTGTAACCACCAGTACCTAAATTAGGACAAGGTAATCCCATAAATGTTAGATTAGCACCATCAGTTCCTCCGCGGATTGCCATGCTTTCAGGCTGTAATCCCACAGTTCTAATCGCTTTCTCTGCAAGATATACGACCTCCATATGATCCTTTAAGATTTCTATCATATTGCGATATTGATCTTTCATATCCAACACACATGTACCTTCACCATATAATGAATTAATATATGCAGCAGCTCTTTCAAAATCACTCTTTTGTTTTTCTAATTTATTCTTATTATGATTTCTTAGAATATAATCTAGTTGGCAATACTCCACTCCACCCTTGATATCACATAAATGATTGAATCCTTCAAATCCTTGTGTATATTGAGGTTTATCAAATTCTGGTAATAATGAATGGAATTTCATACCCACTTCAATCGCATTAATCATCTTATGCTTGGCAGACCCTGGATGTACACTCACTCCATAAATCTTAACAGAGCATGCAGCTGCATTGAAGTTTTCATACTCAATATAGCTCACTTCCCCACCATCTACTGTATAAGCAAAGTCACAACCAAACTTAGCTACATCAAAGTTTTCTGTCCCTCTGCCAACTTCTTCATCTGGTGTAAATGCCACTTTAATAGTACCATGCTTTACATCAGGATTGCTCATAATATACTCAACAAATGTCATGATTTCCGCAACACCTGCTTTATCATCAGCTCCTAACAATGTAGTACCATCAGTAACAATGAGTGTCTTCCCTTTCTTTTCCTTTAATACAGGGAATGTATCAATTTTCATTACTGTATCTTTATTTAATTCAATATCATTACCATCATAGTTGCTAATTACTCTTGGCTTCACATTAGTCCCACTACAATCAGGTGATGTATCCATATGGGCAATATAACCAATTGTTGGCTTTCCTTCAATATTAGCAGGAATCGTTCCCATTACTATACAATTATCATCAAGTGTAACATTACTAACACCTAAGTCTTCTAATTCTTGTTTTAGTAGCTTCGCTAAATCAAATTGTTTTTGTGTACTAGGAGCACTAGTGCTTGCATCATCACTTTGTGTATCAATTTTCACGTAATTTATAAATCTATCTAATAATTCCATATATTTTGATCTCCTTATAATAACCTTTCCTTTATTATACTTACTTTTCAGATCAATTACTAGTTATTTGTATGTCCATATAAAAAGAGATTAGTTCAAAACTAATCTCTAGTCTGTTGTTGAATTATACTCATTTGTAAACTTCAAGAAATCATCTATTTCTAGTGGTCTAGAATATAAATATCCTTGAGAAACATGACATTGAAGTGATATTGCTTGTTCCTCTTGTTCCTCAGTTTCTACGCCTTCAACAATAATTTCAGCTTGTAAGTCATGAATCATATTTGTTATTGAATTCATAATAATACCACTCTTAGCTGATTTATTAAAATTCTCCATGAATTTCATATCTAGCTTAACTGTATCAAATGGTAGATTGGTTAGTGCATTCAGTGATGAATAGCCACTTCCAAAATCATCAATTTCTACTATAAAGCCTTCTTTTTGTAAGCCTACAATCGTATCAATTAATAGTTTACGATTATCTACACAAGCACTTTCAGTAATTTCTACATGAAGCTTATCAGGTGTCAAGTTATATTTCTTGATGTAACTAGTAAGTAGACTAGCTACATCTAGATTCATAATATCTACTTGCGACACATTGACAGAGAAATAACCATGGAATAAATCTTTATCTTCTAACTCACGTAGGGTCTTACAAACATTTTCCCAAATATATTGGTCAACTCTAGTGATAAATCCATTCTTTTCAAATAAAGGAATAAACTGTGCAGGAGAAATTCTACCAAATTTACCATGTTGCCATCTCACTAATGCCTCAGCCCCTAGCACCTTCTTAGCTTTCAAATCTATTTGTGGTTGTAAGACAAAGTAGAATTCATTGTTTAATAAAGACGTATGCATATCCATAATTAATTGATGTTCGAAATTTAAAGCTCTTTCTAACTTATCGTCATAAACTACAATACTATGATCAAACTGATTTCTAGTTTGAGATTGTGCCATTAATGCACGTTCATAGTAGAATTCTAATGGTTTAGATGTATCTTCAATATGAATATATCCAAAATGAAGCGTTAATTTAATTTCTACATCTTCATCAAAGCTTACAGTAATTTGATTTACATATCTAATGAAATTACCTATTTCACTTGCTGGCAATAATACCGCAAATTTACCTTCAGCACTTCTTGAGTATACCATTTCTACACTCTTATGGTATTCAATTAATTCTTCAGCAATCGTACATAATACCTTATCGCCAAACTCATTACCATATAAACTATTGATTCCTCTAAAGTTATCAACCGCTGCAATTGCCAACACTGTATCCTTATGTGTACTCATATATCGTCTACCTTCTTCAATGAATCCCAAACGATTATAAATCTTCGTCAAAGAATCATGAGTAGCTGTATGTTTAACTCTATCTAGTGCATGTCGAATACGCGTAATATCATGAAGAATAAAAACAGTTGCCATTACTCTTCGTTTATTATCTCTACTCTTCTGACAATGAACTTCAAATATTTTATCGCCAAATTGTCTTTCTACGAAATCATCATCTTTATATTCACCAAAGTATTTCTCAAAATCTGTAAGACTTTTAATATCATCTTCCGAGAAAATCTCTCTTGATAATCTATTGGCACTTAATAAATTACCTGCCATATCATAAATTAGTGTTGCATCATATAAGTTATCATCTACGAACTGACGCAAGTTACGTACTAATCTATTAGGTACAAAGTCAAATGTCGCATGGAACATTGATGCTGCAGCAAAGCCATAGAATAGTGTAGAGAAATCTACAATTGTCCATGGGAATGCCAAGAATATCGCATTTAAAATAACTACTGTTAGTAAAATGGATATAATAGCACCATACTTGATTTTATAGTATTTTGGAGACTGTACAAAACATCTACCAAGTAAATACATTACAAATACTACTAAACAGTAACAAATTATTAAATGAACATGATACAAAAACTTAGGTTGATACATCAAAATATATGTACTACCCCATTCATATAATTTATAATCCATACAAATATTAGTGAATGGATTAAGTAGCATAACAATATTATCAACTGCTAATATCGTCATAACAACACGCTCTGCTTTACGATGAATAGGTCTGTTAATATACATATATACAAATCGTATAATAGAATATAAAACCCAATCCATACAAACAAATAGTAGTGTATGGCAAACAGACATAACCATATAATTATTTATCCATATTGAGATTCCATAAGAGGCAACAATTCCTAATCCAAAAATAAACACTTGATTTAATGCCTTAGATAATTCATTGTTTTTCCTTACACAAGCATAAATATATTGGCACATCATTAGAGCTACCATTAAATATATTAATCTACTAAGTATTACCATAAACTTCACCTGCCCAAAGTGTATCTATATCATATACATAGAAATTAGTTATTATTTTAAAATATATATTTATACGATTATTATATACCTATTTTTTTCATTTCTCAATACAAACAAAAAGAGCTTTATAGCTCTCTAAATGATTATTTACTCTTTTTATATCGATATATAATGCAGAAACATCCACATACTGCAATACCAACTGCTACTAAGCAAAGAATTCTTGCTAAACTCATACTAAAACACCATCCTTTAATGTATATACTTTATCAGCTATTGATAATGTTGTATCCTTATGAGATACAATAATCATTGTGTAATCATTTCTTGATTGCTTTAAACTCTTTAATATTACTGCCTCATTCACTGCATCAATATTACTAGTTGGCTCATCAAGTAATATTACCTTAGCTTTTGATAAGAAAATACGGGCTAATCCTAAGCGTTGTTTTTCACCTAGTGATGTTACTTCATTTTCATTGTCTAAAATAGTATCTAAACCATTAGGTAATGAACTAACAAATTCATATGCTGAAGCTTTACGTAATGCTTCCCAAAGATCTTCATCATTTGCCTCTGGATTCGCAATTTTTAAATTATCACGAATACTCTTATGGAATACATATGTACTTTGAGAGAACAATGCCACGTTATCATATATTGAAGATATCTTATAGTCTTTAATATCTTTCCCATTATAAGAAACACCCTCTGCATCATACATACGCAGTAATAGCTTTAGTATAGTTGATTTTCCATTACCACTACCACCTTTAATACCAATAATTTCATTCTTACGAATATTCATACTTACGTTCTTTAAAACTTCAATATTGCCATCATAACTAAATGAAACATTGTTTAATTCAATGCTTTCAAAGTCAAAATTAGAAGCATCTTGCATTTCTTCGACTAGCTTTTCCTCATCTAAAATTTTAAATAATCTTTCAGCCGAAGCAAATGTCATTTGTAAGTTAAATGGTAACTGAGCTAATGCAACTACCGGACCGAATGATGAAATCATAATAACGAAGGCAATCATCGTCTCAATCATAGTAGAATGATAGAAACCTAATATTAGAATGCATAATCCAGCAATTAAAATAACACTATCAACAGTCGATTTAGAAGCTGCAGATTTAATAATAGTATTACGATTCTTAGCTTGTAGTGCTTCACTCTTTCTAAATACTGTATCATGAATCATTGATGTACGATTAGTTGATACAATATCAAACATACCTTCTAAAATATCATACATTAATACTGTAAATATACTCATTCCCTGGCGGTATTCCTTACCACTTTGCTTAACACGATTATAGTAAACATATGGAAGTACTCCCCCTACTAATAGATAGAAGCATAGTGCTGTAATACCAAATACTGGTTTAATACTAAACATTAACACTGTTAGAATACCATTTACAATCACTGCAATAGCTACTGGTGATATGGTGTGTGCAAAGAATACCTCTAATGTTTCAATATCAGCTGTAATTGTAGATATAATATCACCTTTATTTGTATCTTGTAGTTTAGCAGGTGATAGTTCACGCATCTTAGCAAATACAATATGTCGAATATGTGCCAAGATAGAGAATGCGATATAGTGATTGGCATATTGCTCACCATAGCGAAGTACTCCTCTAAAGATACCTAAGAAAATCATCAAGCCTAGTAGCATGAAATGCATTGAACCAGTTAATAATTCACTTAATGAATATACAGCAATGATTGATACTGAAATTGCTGATAGGTACCCTAGAATACCTAAACTAATTGCTGCAATCATTTGTAGCTTAAATGGCGACGCTAATTGTAGTAAACGAGAAATCATTTTCATAAAGTTCTTCATAGAGTTTCCTCCTTTCTTTGTTGGTTAACAAAATTTCTATAAACTTCACAATTACTCATTAATTCATTATGAGTACCTTTTCTCATAACTTGACCTTTTTCTAATACTAATGTACTTACAGCCTCACTAACATTACATAAGCGATGCGTAATCATCAATACAATTTTATCCTTAGCTAATGCTTCAATAGCCTTACGAATTACTTCTTCACTTTCAGCATCAATATTACTTGTGATTTCATCTAAGATAAAGACATCACGATTACTGTATAAATAGAATGCTAGTATAAAACGTTGCTTTTGACCACCTGATACATTATGAGCATGCTCTTTAAATGTGAATGATTGTAACCCACCATTTTCTTCAACAAATTCCTTTAAACATACAGCCTCTAACGCTTTCCACATTTCTTCTTCACTAATATTTGAATTAACAAAACGGAAATTATCATATACTGAATTCATGAAGATATGAGATGAATTACTAATATAAGCTAATTTAGAATATAGTGAGCCACGAGTAATACTAGCTAATTCTAATTCATTATTAAAGCGTATATTACCCTGATAATCTACATTTTGTTTACTAAAGATTTTCGCTAAGGTTGATTTACCACTACCAGAATGTCCTACAATACCATATAATCCAGGTTCATTTATCTCAAATGATACATTTGATAATACATTATTATCAACATATGAATACGATACATCACTACATGAAATACTTGAAATAGCCGTTACATCTTTAGTTCCATCCGCTAATTTCTCAATTGATAATATATCTAATATCTTATCTCCCGCTGTTGACCCATTCATTGATACGTGGAATGCACTACCTAATTGACGCATTGGTAAGAAGAACTCTGCACCTACTAGAATAATAAATAATACACTACTAAATGAAGCAATTTCACCTTTATAGAATAGATACAGTGCAAGTGCCATACCTAATGCACTGCCACCATAAGCTACCATATCCATAATAGATGTACTATATAGCTGCATTACTAATACCTTCATTGTAATTCTTCTAAATTCCTCAGCATTCTCATCCATTTCTTTTGCAGCCTTATCATCATATTGGAATAGCGTTAATTCTACTAAACCATTTAAATTATCTAAGAAATCACCACCCATAGATAAATAAATGTCCCAATACTTTCTAAATATTTTCTTCGCATATTTACTTACTACGATAATTGAAATAGGAATTAATGGAACACATACTAAGAACATTAAAGCTACTTTATAATGAAATCTACTTACAATAATACATAATATGATTGGTGCAGACATCGCATAAAAGAACTGAGGTAGAAATGATGTATAGTATAAATTCAATTGTTCGATACCCTCAATCATTAATTGGCTAAGTGAAGCAAGTGAATATCCAGCAACTTGACCTAATCCTTCTTCTACCTTAGTTAATAAAGCACCACGCAAGTTTATTTGTAGTTCATCCGTAATTGTTGCTTGTAGCTTACCAATATGTATCGTAATAAAACGCTTAATAAGCATACATACAAATACTGAAATTATCATAATTAATGTAGGTATTGAAATACGATGTACAACAATACCACAGAAACAATAGCTAATAAATACTGATAACAATAGATTTACTAGTTGCCAAGCAGTAATTTTATATATATTAGTAATCTTATTCCCCAATAACTTAAATAATCGTTTATTAATCATACTAGTCTCCTACTGTCTTTACACACATAACGAAATAATAATACTTACATAAAATTAATATTGTTAATACAATACTCATTGCTAGATTATCAACCTTCCACATTGCCATACATAGCATTACTGATACCCATACTAATAAGAAGATTTCTTTCTTAATATTCATAGTTCTATATGTAATGAAAGGCTCTAAATGATTCTTATAGATTGATGTAGATATAAACCAATTATGAAACTTACTAGAACCTCGAACATAACATAATGATGTCAGCAATAACAATGGAACTGTTGGTAATATTGGTAATACAATACCGATAACACCTAATACTAAACTAATAGTACCTACAAATAAATATAATGCTCTTTTCATACTCTTTCTCCTATTTCTCTATCACATGTTTAATTACTAATAAAGGATGTGTAAATAATAGTCTAGGACCACTATAACGCATAACCTTCTTTATTAATTCACGCTTACTTTCTTCGTAACAATGAACGCTACAGTGTGAACAAAACTTTTTCTTATCCTTAAAGGGGCATACACTCAAACGATGGTTCACATAATTTATAAGCTCTTTAGCTTCTTCGTTATCATCAATTGTTTGATGATAATTGTTCTTATAGTATAGTGCAATCATTTCTCCTACGATACGTCGTTCTTTCTCAATTTTCATAATGCCCTCCTATATTAGCCTAGGCTAACTGTTTATCTAAAAATAATGTTAGCTGTAGCTAACCCCTAAAAGTATACTCGAATGTTTGTTTTCTGTCAACAAAAAAAGCTTATGATTTTTACTCATAAGCTTTCTAATTTCTACCATATTATTCTTGGCATTCTTTAAAGATATTTCTAAGCATGAAGGCTGCTGCAGTTGCTAGAATTACCTCTGTGAATACTTGCGCATATGGTAATCCATATAATGGGAATAGTTTATTAAGCACGATTAATGCTGGAATTTCTAAGATAATCTTACGTAAAATTGCGAATACAAATGCTGCCTTACCATTACCGTGCGCTTGGAAAATACCCACAGTTAAGAAATCAAATGATAAGAATGGAATAGCTAGACAGTATGCCCTTAGGAATGTAGCACCATATCCTACAACATTAGGATTATCAATGAAGCTTCCAACTAATACGTTAGATCCGAAGTAATATACACATGAAACTATTAATAACGCAGGAATAACCAATTTAATCGCAAACATAATCGCAGCTTTCATACGCTTATAGTTATGACTAGCATAAGTATAACTTATAAGTGGCATAACCCCTTGAGAGAAACCTAATGCTACTTGTAGAGGAATCATATTCAGCTTTTGTGCGATACCAATAGCTGCTACTGCATCAGCACCGTAGGAAGAAGCAAAGTTATTTAAAATAGTCATACTCGTTACATTTAATAAGTTTTGAATAGATGCAGGAATACCAACTGTACATACTCCAGTAACAATTCTTCTACTGAAGCCAAACATCTTAGGATTAACACAAACAAATGTCTTGTCTTTCTTGATAGCTAATAAGATAAAGAAATATATACAAGCCACACAGTTAGAAATAAATGTTGCTAGACCTGCACCAGCAGCTCCCATATTAAATCCAAATGGAAGAATAAAGATTGGGTCTAGAATAATATTTAATAGACAACCACTCATAGTACCAATACTTGCATGTAATGAAGCACCCTCACTACGTACCATATATCCTAATACCACATTTAAAATAGCTGGAGCTGCACCACATGTAACAGTCCAGAACATGTATCCACTAGTCGCTGCTGCGGTAGATGCATCGGCACCTAATAGATTTAATAATGGCGTTTTAAAAACTGTACATAAGATAGAAAAGATAATCCCGCTAATTAGAGACGCATAGAAGCCAAAAGCCGAAGTTTTACGAACAGTATCGTATTCTTTTGTACCTAAGGCACGACTCATCATACTAGACGAACCTACACCAAATAGATTATTAATAGCATTAAACGCTAATAAAACAGTACCTGCTAATGTAACAGCAGCTGTTTGAATAGGATCATTTAATAAGCCTACAAAGAATGTATCAGCTAAGCTATAAACTACTGTTACTAGTGAACCAATAATAGTAGGTAAAGATAACTGCATAATCGCTTTAGGAATACTAGTTTTCTCAAATAATTGTGTATTTGCTTGACTCATATATATACCTCACTCTAATTTCCGTATCATATTATACATTATCTTAAGTTAATGTCAAGATAGTTCTCTAGGAAACTATTTAAGCATGAAAAAGCTTATGTGTTTCCACATAAGCCTTTATTGATAATTATAATAATGAACGATATAATGCTTCAATTTCTTCAACGCTAGTATCTCTTGGGTTACCTGGACGACATGCATCAGCATAAGCACTTTCTGCTAAGAAATGAACATCTTCTTCTTTTACGATATCTTTTAAGTTTGTTGGGATACCAACATCTACAGATAATTTTCGTACTGCATCAACCGCTGCTTTACGATATTCTTCTTGAGACATACCAGTAGTATCAACACCCATAGCTTCTGCAATGTATTTATACTTTTCACCAGTGTATGGAGCATTATATTCCATAACTGTAGGAAGGATAATCGCATTAGCTACACCATGAGGTGTATCATATACAGCACCTAATGGGTGAGCCATTGAGTGAACAATACCTAAACCAACATTAGAGAATCCCATACCTGCAATATATTGACCTAATGCCATATCACTACGACCTTCAGGTGTATTTTCTACTGCACCACGTAAGCTTCTACCGATGATTTCAATAGCTTTTAAGTGGAACATATCTGTCATTTCCCATGCAGCCTTAGTAATATAACCTTCAATTGCATGTGTTAATGCATCCATACCTGTTGCAGCTGTAAGTCCCTTAGGCATTGTATTCATCATTTCTGGATCAACGAATGTAACTACAGGAATGTCATGAGTATCTACACATACGAATTTACGATTCTTCTCAACATCAGTAATTACATAGTTAATTGTAACTTCTGCAGCTGTACCTGCTGTAGTAGGAACTGCAAATGTAGGAACGCATTTATTCTTAGTAGGAGCAACACCTTCTAAAGAACGTACATCAGCATATTCTGGGTTAGTAATAATAATACCAATAGCCTTAGCAGTATCCATACTAGAACCACCACCAATAGCAACAATAAAGTCTGCTTCTGATTCCTTAAATGCAGCTACACCGCTTTGAACATTTTCAATAGTTGGATTAGGTTTGATATCTGAATATACTGTATAAGGTACATTAGCACCATCTAATAAATCAGTAACCTTCTTTGTTAATCCAAATTTAATCAAGTCAGGATCTGAACATACAAATGCTTTCTTTAATCCTCTTGATGCTACCTCTGCAGGAATTTCATTGATAGCTCCTGCACCATGATAACTAACTTCATTTAAAACAATACGATTTGCCATTATAATATAGCCTCCCTTCACTTGTTATTATTTTAACAACTTCGTCCGAATTTGCAAGTATTATACTCAACAATATTATTTTAGTAATACATAATAAAAAGAATATAGAATTACTCTATATTCCTTTCATGATTATTTTACTAATTCTTTGATTAATTTAATAGCCTCTTCTACAGTTACTTCTCTAGCTGCTTCATCATTTCTGCCCTTAAATTCAACAATACCTTCATTACATTTCTTACCACAAGTAATACGATAAGGTACACCGATTAAGTCCATATCCTTAAACTTAACACCTGCACGTTCATCTCTATCATCTAGTAATACATCAATTCCAGCTTTTGTGAATTCATTATATAAGGCATTAGCTGTATTAACTTGATCTTCAAACTTAGAACTAATTAATACCACTGCAACAGTATATGGTGCAACTGATACTGGCCAATTTAAACCATTTTCATCACAAGTTTGTTCAGCAATGGCAGACATACATCTACCTAGCCCAATGCCATAGCATCCCATTTGAATAGGTTGTAGTTTATTGTCAGCATCAAGATATTTAATGTTCATTGCTTCAGAATATTTAGTACCTAATTTAAATGTATTACCGATTTCAATACCTTTCTTAAATACTAATTTCTTACCACAGCAAGGACATACATCATCCTCTGAGATATTACGAATATCAGCTACAATTGTTGGTTCAAAGTCACGATGTACATTGACATTCTTTAAATGATATTCAGACTTATTAGCACCAACAATCATATTACGCATATGCATAACTTCATTATCCACGATAATATCGCATGGTAAATTAACTGGTCCTGCATAACCTACCTTTGCTTTTGTTAAGTCTTCTACATCAGCGAATGCTGCCATTTCAAGGTTAGTAACCTTTAATAGCTTCATTACCTTTGTTTCATTTAATTCTCTATCTCCTCTTACAAGGCAAGCAACAAGTTTATCATCTGCTTTATAGATTAATGTCTTTACAAACTTAGTAGCATCAGCACCCATGAATGCAGATACTTCTTCAATTGTCTTAGCATCTGGTGTATGTACTTCTGCCATTTCTTCCATAGCAGCTTCATCATCTTTACCATTATCTACAACAGCAGCAATTTCTAGGTTACTAGCGAAATCACAATCATCACAGAATACTAATGTATCTTCACCAATATCTGTAACTGCTTGGAATTCTTCAGATAATAATCCACCCATTGCCCCTGTATCAGCACGAACAATCTTATAGTCAATGCCCATACGATCAAAGCAGTTCTTATATGCATTAAACATCTTATCGTATGATACTTGCATACCATCCATATCTTTATCAAAAGAATATGCATCCTTCATGATGAATTCACGTACACGAATTAATCCATAACGAGGACGTGTTTCATCTCTAAACTTAGTTTGAATTTGGTATAAGTTATACGGGAAGTCTTTATATGAAGCAGCATTCATACCTGCAGCTATAGTAAATAATTCTTCATGTGTAGGCCCTAATACATAGTTCTTACCATAACGATCTTTTAAACTAAACATATTAGAGCCAAAGTTCTCACGACGACCTGTCTTTTCATATGTTTCTTCTAAAATTAATGAAGGCATTAATAACTCTTGAGCTCCAGCTGCATTCATTTCTTCACGAATAATTCCTTCAATCTTCTTTAATACTCGATGTCCCATAGGCATAATCATATAGATACCTGTAGAACTCTTCTTAACCATACCTGCTCTTACAAGTAGATTACCACTGATTGAATCTTCATCTTTCACATTTTCTCTTAATGTGTAGAAAAAACTGTTATTTAATTTCATATACTTATCACTCCCGTTTAATTTGCGTTTTCTCGCTTATAGATTATATCATTTTGCGGTTAGGGAAACAATATAAATTATATTAAAAGGACTTAATTCCTCATGAATTAAGCCCTTTCCTACATTACATATTTAAGAAATTTGGATAAATAGCAGCTTCATTAATCGCTGTATAAGGATTATCTTCCACTACATCTTCATGAGTAACTCTAGACACTCCATAATATCTAGGTGTAAATGTATGGTGATGAACCATACGGTTTTCTACTGGTACGATTACTGGTTGTTCATGAACATGACAACAATGTGAGTAGTTAGTTCTTTCTGGTACTGTTACTGGAGTAACTTGGAAATTTCTGCACCCACACCCACAATTATTATAATCATTACGTGTATAAGTTGTTGCACAGCAAGGTGATGGATATGAATAGTTAGTGTTACATCCACAACCTGTAGAACAGTTATTGAAATACATATAAAGCCTCCTTTCTAGTGTAATCTATGCGCAATATTTAATTGTTTCTATGCCATTATCCATACTTTCAAGCATACAATCTACTAGGAGGCTGAAGCATGACTATAATTAGTCTTTTACTCATAGTATTAATCATAATTGTTATCAACAATTACCCCGTCGTATTAACAACAACAATCTCATCATTATCATTATTCTTTAATAACTTATTCCCTTCTCTATTCTTACTTCTAGTATTATTTAAGCTATTATTAAATAAGCAGACTTATTCATTAATCAAGCATATATGCCCGCTATTATCCTATTCTGTATACCTATACACATTAACTGGTATTATTATGGGCTTTGCTGGTAACACATTATTACTAAATGATGCTTACAATAAGAAGCAAATAAGTAATGAAGAACTAGAGTATATCACTAATCGTGTGTGTCTACCATCAGCAACCTTCATTATCTTTAGTATTGGTACTGCTTTAAGCTCCTATAGACTATCGACGTACCTCTTTATAATTCAAGTACTAATCATATTACTGTTTGTCACAATAAATCCCCCACTACATCATGCCTCATTTGATAATGATTTTAAGATTAAAGATATTAATAAGGCCTTTATCTCTAGCGGTAATGGTTTATTTATGCTTTTTTGTTACGTAACTACATTATCATGTATTAGTGCTATACTTACATTACCATTATCAGATAATGCAGCATTAACTGTATTATGCTTTAGTGAATTTGCTTCATCAACCTTAAAGATTGCAGCAATACCTAGTTCTCTATTATCTCGTTTAATCATCATTTCAGCTATTCTTGGATTCGGTTCTATTAGTACTCATATCCAAATAAAAGTCTTGGCTGATTATTCTTATCATTACCAAGACTTTCTTAAATATCGTATTATTCAATGTTTATTATCAATTCTACTAAGTACATTACTTATATTTTTCTTGTAGTACTTCAACAACACTCTTAGGTACTAATCCTTCTAAATCTCCATGTGCCATAGCTACTTCCTTAACAATCGTAGAACTAATGAATGACATCTCTGGTTTAGATGCGATAAAGATTGTTTCAATACTAGGCTCCATATAAGAATTAACATTCGCAATTTGAAGCTCATATTCAAAGTCCATGGCTGCACGTAATCCACGAATCATTACCTTAGCACCCTTTTGTTTCGCATAGTGCACTGTAAGTCCATCACCTATTTCACACGTAACATTAGTTAGTCCTGCATCAACAATTGCTTTATCAATAGTAGCTTTACGTTCTTCTTCTGTTAATAGACATTTTTTCTTTGAATTCTTCATAATAACGACATATACTTCATCAAACATCTTAGCTGCACGAATGACAATATCCATATGTCCTAATGTGATTGGATCAAAAGATCCTGCATAGATTGCTTTACTCATTTTCATCGTCCTTTCTACGATATATTGTAACTCTAGTTACTCGATATTCTTTATCATGTGATTTATATAGAGAACCGTACTCATCTTTAAAGCTATCTTCAATACCACTCTCACATACGATTAAACCATCAGTATTTACTAATTCATGTTGATCTAAGAATTCCATGATCATATCAATTTGTTGTTTGGCGTATGGAGGATCAATATATATGAAGTCAAACTTTAGTTTTTCACTAGCAAATAGCTCTAAAGCCTCCATATAGTCAGACTTAATAATTCTACATTTATCATTAACCTTTAAATTAGTAGCATTCTTCTTTATTGTTTGGATAGGTGCATTATTTAAATCTACAAAGATACATTTATCAATACCTCTACTGATACCTTCAAATCCAATATTACCACTACCAGCAAACAAATCTAACATTAATCCACCATCAAAGTATGGACCAATGCGATTGAAGATAGACTCTTTAATACGGTCAAGTGTAGGTCTTGTAGTTTCACCAGGAACCATCTCGACAATACGATGACGCAACTCTCCAGCAATTATTCTCAAAAAAATCACCTCATTATGTATAAAGCATAAATTATCGGGAAAGATATTAATGCATCGATATGATGCAATCTTTGTTTCTCCTCTTCCCTTTTTATAGAAAAGCCTTAGGGCTTTTCTTTTTTCTTATACATCATATCAAAATTACTAGTTACTTTCAATTAAAGTTAGTTTAACTTACTTCTTTTAAATAAAAATAGCCTCTCTTTGTATAGAAACAAGAAGAGGTTATCATAAATAGTATTGGTTCTATAAATTAGAATTTAGTTTATCTTAATTCCCTTATGGATTTCAAATCCACTAAGTTCAAATCCTGACAATAAGAAAAATAAAATAATCAGTATTGCAACAGCAATACTAATGATAGCAAGCCACTTTGAAGTCTCTTTATTCATACAATCACATTCCTCGTCAAATTAGAATTTCGTTTTTCCTTCTTAGTATTTGCAAATTTTTCCATATCTTCTTTATCAACCCCTTCTTCTACACATCCGAAATCACAACATTTATTTTAACAAATAAATAGCAGTTAATGCAATAACGATAATTGTTCCTTGTAGTAAATAGGCTTTAGGATTAGCCCAATTTACAGTGTAGCCATTACCCCAACTCTTCTTAACAATCATATTCAAATCGCTAGGATTATAATAAACCAGCATACCTTTTTTTTTATACCAGTCTTCGACTTCTTCAACTGTCCATTTTCGCTTATTTGACATCTGAACACCTCCTACAAATTATAATCTATCGTTTTGCTTTCTTGCTATTTGAAATTTTTTCTATATCTTCTTTGTCGATCCATTCTTCAGTAAATCCACAATTACAGCAAATGTATCTATTCACATTTACCGCAGAAAAAATAGACATACCAATCATCACATTATTTCCTGACCCATGTGCACCAGCATAACCATCAATTCTAACAATATCTACAGAATGACATTTCGGGCATATTTTACTATTTTTCATACAAGCATCTCCTCTCCCAATTATAACTTATCTTTCTTCCACTCTATCACAGGTAATTGCTCATTACAATGCTTTTTGCTGATTCTGATTAATACGAATAAAAAGAAAAAGACCTTGCGGTCTTAAAACAACATTTGAATAATCGAACATATTTGTCCTACCTGTTCCATCTTATCACCAAAGGTTTGATGAGTAACGAAACGATATTCATCATATACTTCTTGAAATGAGATTTCCTTACGATATATACCTAATACATAACGAGGATTGTAGCGAATAAAATATAAGAATTTCGAATCTTGACTAGCATACATGAATAACTCTTGCATTAGTCTTTATACCTCTCATAGATTCTTTTCTCTAAAGTATCTTCTGTTGTATTCTTATTTAATAGTTCCTTAGCCATACCTACTAAGTTTGTGATTTGTTCAAGAACTTTGCCAACTTGATGGAAATCAATATCAGCTAAATTAGGTAATGGTATAGAAGAAGACTTAGTTGTAGTTATAGGTTCACTAGTTACTTCTTCTTTTGTATCTTTTAAGAAATCCCAATTATCTTCATGATATATATCGTAATGCTCATATGCTTTTTGCCAACTGATTTTATGAGAATCGACAGCTTCCTTAATGAAAGGATTAGCTCTTACGAAATTCTTAAAATCCTCAATTGCCATACATATCACCATTACTACTATATGCATGAAATACAATTATTTGTTCGCTATTTCGCGATTATAATTAGAGATTATTGACTGGGCAATACCAAGTGAAATCATTGCTGTTAAGAAAGAACTACCACCGTTACTAATGAACAATAATGGTACACCAGTGAATGGTATTAAGGCTGTAACGCCTCCGACATTTAGTAGGAAGTGAATAAAGAAATAAGAACCTATACCTACTAATATCATTTTAGATGGTAAGTTAGTAATCTTACGAGCATAAGAGAATAAACGATATATTATCACGAAGTAACATACCGCAATTAACATGAAGCCTAATACTCCTGTTTCTTCAACAACAATTGGTAGGATAGAGTCAGTGGAAGAAGTTGGAAGATAACCATACTTTCTTGTAGAGTTACCTAGCCCTACACCAAACCATCCACCATTAAAGAATGCGATTAGCCCTTGGATTAATTGATAACCAACATTTAAACTATCCGCAAATGGATTCTGAGCAGCTTGTACACGCTCAATAATTTTCATTCCTCTACCATGAGTGACAGTTTCTAAAATTCCTAGTCCCAATGGTGAAAATGAGAAGAAACATGCCAATACAATTACAATAATACATGTTGTTTGTACACTTAATCTAAACTTCTCAAGGATTGGATGATTTAATAGTAAGCACATCATCGCAATCGAGAAGCATAAAATAGCTAATGTTCCAAAGTCATCTTGCAACAATATTAACACCATATAAATTCCTAATACCATCATTGGAACTGTAAAGATATCACTAGGTGTATATTTTATGCGACTTGATATACTACCAAAATATACCGCTATATATACGATTAATATAATCTTAGAAAACTCTGATGGTTGAATTGTAAAGTTTAATCCAAACAGATTAACTGGTATCCATGCTTGAATACCATAATCATTTTCAAAGAAGAAGCATGATAGTATTAACGCAATACAACCAACTACAAAGAACGTAATATATTTCCTAGCTCTTTGTAAGGTAAATATCTTAGAGATAACTAATAAACCAGCATATCCAGCAATAAAGAAAGCTAATTGACGAATGACTGTTTTCACTACTACATATGTATCTGTTGCCGCATCTTTAGTATTAACTGACATCAGCATAATTGTCCCAAATAAAATCAAGATAAGCATCGCAAAGTGGATTATCTTATCGTATTTAGAAGGCATTTTGAAATTTAATAACCTACGTAATTCCCTTTGATCCATATTTCATTACCTTCCTTTCACTAATAGATTATACCTTGTTTACCTTAAAATTTCCATATATATAGTTATTAGACTATACCATAAATTACGGAAAAGCATAATGTAAATTGAAAGGAGGCTTCTTATGTATTACTACGGTTATGGTAATGGCTGCTGCAATAGCTATATTACTCCATGTTATTCAACATATGGTACTACTTGCGGTTGTGGCTACGGTAGTGGATTTGGAGGTTATGGAGGGTGTGGCGCAACTGGTTGGATTGCGATTATCCTTGTTATCTTCTTAATTCTAGTTATTTGTGGTTTCTCTCGCAATAATTGCTCTCTATAAACAAAAGTAACGCTGTGTAATCACAGCGTTATTTGCGTTAATTCATGCTCTGTTAATACTCGATATTTACTAGGTATTTCATTAATAAACACACCATTTCCTTGAATCTTCTTACCAGTGAAGCTACCATCATAAATCTCATGTAAGCCACAGCTAGGACTTGATTCTTTCACAATAATCGTATGAATAGTAGGATATCGTTCAATTAAATTGATAGCTAATAAAGCCCCATTATGAAACTCTGCAGTTACATCTTTCCCAACACTACTGTATACTTTGCCATCACGAATTTCACTAGGATTACGAGGTATTAATAATCCCCCCATAACTTCAGGACATATAAGTATTGCTTTGCCTTCATCATATAGCTTCTTACATGTTTCATTTACTTTATTACTACCATCATAACGTACATTGCTGCCACATAAACACGCACTAATTGCATATTCTATCATTAAATCACCTTACATTTCTTTAAATAGTTTCTTATAAGGAGCTAACATTCCTTCATTCATTTTATTACCTAGTTTAGCTTTAATAGAAGGCGTAGCTAACATAAATCCTACTAAATACATCATTATTAATCTACCACGATGCTTTTGTGGGAAATCATATTGGTTATGTGCTTTGTAGAATTTATGATCGGCTTTCATCATACCTTGCATTAAATAGATTAAATCTCTAAAAATCTTCATTCCTCCAACACCGTAGAAATTAGATGGTTGAACATATTTATGTTCTAACGCATATACTAAACGCTCTACTAATTGATCTATTTCTCTATTTGGATTAATTTCATCACTTGCCACACCAGCTAAGAAATTACTTCCTACTTCACTTCTAGCTTCCATAATCATTTGTAGATTAAACTCTTTACTAACATTACCACTTACTAAATAGCCTAGCGGCATTCCCATTGTTACTGTGCGATGTCCATTGCAGAAGTTACGATCATCATATGTCTTAAATAAAGCTCCCATGGAATGGTCCTTAATAGTATACGCATAAATAATTGAATCAGCTGTTTGTATTTGATTTCTTAAATAATCATCAAAAGCATCTTTATATATACACTTACCATCAACAGCACAGTTAAAACAACCTAGACATCCGCCATCCATACGAACATCATTAAGATTGACAATCCTGCTCTTAATAGGTAATCGCTTTTGAAAACGCTCAATCATTTTGTTAAGAGATATATCATCTTCTGTTGCATCAGTGATAATTACTACATCACCATCTCTTTTGACGCTATCTTCACAAGTATCTGCCAGTACAGGAACTGTTTTCTCATATGTAATTGGTGCTATTTCATGGTAGTCATTGTTCATACACCACTCTACATATTCCATAAACTTCTTCGCATCTTGTTGCCCTTTAGCGGTTAACAAATCATCCATATCAGCAGATAATCCTTTAATATATTTAATTCCCATGTCATAACAATTGTCTTCTACATAACGATGTGCAGTAACATCATAGAAATGCTTAGATGTAGTAATTTGAGTTGCAAACTTATTATTTAAATCTAGCTTCGCATCTTTAAGTAACTTTATAAAGCGATGCAGTTGACTAGGTGCAATAAATGTATAAACAGGATATGAGAATAATAATAAATCACTATTTTTAATAACTTCCTCGGCCTTACTAAAATCTTTTTCAAATGCACGAATTTGTTGCCCTACATGTAGTACTTCAAAATGATGATTAGGAAATAACTTTTCTAAATATAATATTGTTTGTAGTGTAATACTATAATTTCCTTTCGGACTGCCATTGATAACACAAATATTCATAATAATCCCTCTTTCTATGCCTATCTTAACAAACTCCCTACATAAAGTCCAATAATATACCTTTCAATTAAAAAGTAGATATGCCAATCAACATATCTACCTACTATAAATAATCGTTGTTCTTTAATAGTTCTATAAGTACGCCTAATACTACTCCACTTCCACACATAATCATATTGATTAATGAATATAGTAAAGCACAAAGTATTCCTGATATAACAGGTAAACTTATTAGTAATGACGTCATAATGGCAATTAGTTCATTTGTTACGGTGATGCCTACATTCTTTCCATATAGGTAAGATACTACTAGTCCAATACACGCAACGAAGAATTGAATATGTAGGTATTTACTCCTACTAGGCTCATCTGCATCATTAAATACTCGCATACAAGCATAAGACATGATTAATTGAATAATCAAAACAATAATATATTTAAATGTATTATTTGGTATTAATAACCCAATTAAAGGAAAATCATAGATTAATAATGTTGCTACCAAGGGTTGAAACTTAGATGTTTTAAGCTTATTGATAATGCCCTCTAACAATTTTATTTCCCTCAATATATCTAATTAATCCCCAAGCAGCAAATGTTTCAAGTAACCCTGTTAGACTTGCTTCAATAAACACTATCATACTTACTAATAAAGGAATATTATCTGTTAATTCATTTAAGATATCAATACTCACTGTTAATTCTACACCACTGGTACTAGCAGCCATTACATGCGACAATGCCATTCCAAATACATGAATTAAATTGATAATAATCGCAATCCGAAGTAGCTTCTTTTCCCTTATACCATAGATAGTTACTAATCCATAAGCAGTAACTGCCATTAAAATGAATAATACAATCATATACGTACTGATTGGTAAGCCAAGTCCAAAACTAGCTAATGCATTTAATAATAAATGCATATTCATTAATACTAAATATGAAATAATAACTTCATAATCTTCTTTTCTTAAATTCTTCATTTTATACCTACTTACTATACATTTGTTGGAAGTTATACAATGCCCCGATTAAGTTAGAATCATTGAAATATTTACAGACTCCTACTTTAATAGGTAACTTATAAATTGGATTTGCATCTATCATTTCTTTTAAACGTGATTGCAGTGCCTCAATTAATAATGGTTGTTGAGAAACTCCACCACCTACTAAAATAATTTCAGGATCTAAGATAGCTTGAATATTTAATAATTGAATAGCTAATGTATTAATGTATTCTTTAAAATGTCTACATGCTACTTCGTTATTTTCTTCAATTAGTTTAAATACATCTCTACCATCTAATGAACCTTGCTCCTTACCTAACTCAGCTTCTACTCTTGCGACAAAGCCTGGAACACTATTACCTACTGCCCATACATCTTTGAATTCTGTAGTGTTATGAATATTCATGAAAGAGAATTCTCCAGCAGAGAAATGACTACCTTTATAAAGCTTACCATCTTTAATGATTCCTCCACCAATACCTGTACCAAGTACAACTACAACACCATTGGCAATTCCTTTAAGATTACCATATCCAAGTTCTGCTAAGGCTGCACACTTACCATCATTTTCAATTGCTACTGGTAAATCAGTAATGCGCTTCATTAATTCAAAGAAATCGACTTGGTAGAAGCAACGAATAGAACCACCTGAATACATATATCCCTTTTCACTATCCATCATTCCTGGTAAAGAAAAGGCAATCCCATCAATACTATCTCTATATTCATCAATAACTCCTTTTAATGCCTCTAACATTGCATCTAATTCATATTCAGGAGTTTTTATCTTATCTTGCTTTATAATACTGCAATCATCACTCATTAATGCATATTTTATAAATGTACCACCAATATCAAATACTAGTTTACTCACTTATATCACCTCTTTTTAAATTATACCATGGAGAATAGAAAAAAGGTACCGAGTGGTACGAATTTCTTCTATCACTAGATACCTTTAAATAATTCTTATTTCTTAACTTTTTGTAATGCAGCATCAATTACATTTAATAATGCTTCAGGGAATTGGTCACCTGCCATTTCAGCTAAGTCACGTAATTTCATACCCTTAACCATTGATAATGCAGGGTTACCTAACATACCAGGCATTACAGCATTAAATGCAGCTGCAGCAGCTTCATTATCGCTGATAGTTTGAATTGAATCATATGTACTGAAGTAATCATGGTTGATTTCAATAGCTTCCGCATTTACATTCATATCTTCAGGCATTGAGAACCAGTTAGCAGCTGGACCTTTCTTACCATCATCTGGAAGAATGTAGTCAGCATATGGTTCATCAACTAATACGAACTTAGCAACATCTTTCACACCAGTATTTGAAACAACTTCAATCTTAGTTTCTTTAGCTAACTTAACGCCTTCAAATACCACTTTGTTGTGAGCGATACTTTCATTCTTTAATGTAGCTACTTTATCGCCATTTACATATAATGTAACTTCATCACAGTTTGTATAAACTTTAATATCAGTAACATCTTTGTGACGGTTTACATAGCGTTTAGAGCAGATATGAAGAACTTCTTCTTTACTCCAAGCAGCTTGATACATATAATAAGCATCTTTCTTAAGCTTACGATCATAAGTCATTAAGCCCTTATTGTTACGACCTTTCATGCCACCTTCATCACGAATGTTTGCACCGAAATCGAACATGTTCCATACATAAGTGCCCCATAAGAAATCAGCTGGAGCGAAGATGTCCCAAATCTTTTCATGGCATAATGCATGATATTCTTCAGAGTAGTCTTTGCACTTAGGATCATCATTATGATAACGTAAAATACCTTCTACACCGTATTCAGATAAACCTAAGCATACGTTTGGATTAGCCTCATGGAATTCATGAATCCATTCGAAGTCTTCAGCCTTACCAACATACCAACCATAGTATTTGTTGAAGCCTAAGATATCAGTTAAATTGTTCCATCTTGATTCATTTGGAACCATCATAACGTTAGCCATTGTAGTTGGACGAGTATCATCTAATTCATGGCATAAGTCATTTAACTTAGAACAAATTTGGTATGTAGATTCAATTTCACCAGCAATTTGGATTTCATTTTGAACACCCCAACAGAAGATTGAAGAGTGGTTGTAGTTTTGTTTTACTAATTCTTTCATTTGAGAAATTGCATTAGTTCCTTCTAAATCTTCAACAGATGCTTTAGAAATGAATGGAATTTCAGCCCATAATACGAAACCAATTTCATCACATAATTGATAGAAATAATCATTATGTTGATAGTGAGCTAAACGGATAGAGTTAGCACCTAATTCTTTGATTAATAATGCATCTTCTAACATATCGTCTTCATTAATAGCCCAACCTTTACCATCGCGGTCTTGGTGACGAGATACACCATTTAAGCGCATATGTTTACCGTTTAAGAAGAAACCTTTTTGGCTATCAAACTTAAAGTAACGTAAACCTGTAGGTATTGTTAATGAATCTACTACACCATTGAAGTATTCAATACTTACAACTACTTCATGTAAATATGGATCTTCAACACCTTGCCATAAATGAGGGTTAGTTACATCTAATGAAATAACATTCTTACTGTTAGTTTCTACTTCTTTATAGTTGTAATCTAATAATGAACCATCTTCATCAAAGATTTCAGCTTTTAAACGTACTTTAACGTTTTCTTTAGAAACGATATCACAAGTAATATCTAAATGGGCTGCATCATCAGTTACAGTTGTTTGTTTAACGAATACACCTTTGCATCCATCATCTAATAAATTAAAATGAATGTCATTAACTTCAACTAAGTTAACATTACGATAGATACCACCATAGAATGTAAAGTCAGCCATTAATGGATAAACAGTATCATTATATGTATTGTCAGCAACAACTACTACTAAGTTATCGCCTTCATTAGCTAATTCACTTACTTCATAACGGAATGTTGAGAAACCACCAGCATGATGTCCTAAATGTGTACCATTGAAGTAAACATCACTTTCTAAGCTTACACCTTCAAATTCTAGGTATAAACGATTATCAACCATAGCAGCAGTTAATTCAATATTACGACGATAAACTGTTTTACCACGGAAGAATTCAAATCCACAAGCACCATCAACATCATTATATGTATGAGGTACAGTTACAACTTTGAATTCATCAAGATTAGCATCTTTAGCTAGATACTCTTCTTTGTAGTCTCTAATAAAGCTCCAATTGTCATTTAAATTATAAATAGTTCTCATGTAAATTCTCCTTAATTCCTAAACTTATTTGTTAGCGTTTACATAAACAAGCAAAAAAAGTGGGAATAACTCCCAACTTTTTTATACACCACTATATGCGTGGAAACCACCATCAACAGGGATTACAACACCGTTAACGAATCCAGAAGCTTCTTCGCAGCAAAGGAATAATAATGCTCCTACTAATTCATCAACTTCACCGAAACGGCCCATTGGTGTACCAGCTAAGATTTTACCAGTACGAGCTGTTGGTGTACCATCTTCGTTCCATAATAATGCTTTGTTTTGAGCAGTAGAGAAGAAGCCTGGTGCAATACCATTACAACGGATACCAACTTTAGAGAAGTGAGTAGCTAACCATTCAGTAAAGTTACTGATTGCAGCTTTAGCACCTGAGTAAGCAGGAATCTTAGTTAATGGAGTGTAAGCATTCATACTAGAGATGTTGATGATTTGACAACCAGTCTTACCAATCATATCTAATGCGAATACTTGAGTAGGTAATAATGTACCCATGTAGTTTAAGTTGAATACAAATTCAACACCCTTTTGATCTAAATCAAAGAATGTCTTCATATTATTTAAATGACTTTCTTCGAAATATTCATCATCTGTGCTAGCTTTTGGATTATTTCCACCAGCACCGTTGATTAAGATATCACATTTACCGAAATCTTCAACGATAGCATCATGAGCAGCTTGGATAGAATCTTTTTCTAAAACGTTACATTTGTAACCTTTAGCTTTACCACCAGCAGCAACGATTTCATCAGCATATCTTTGTGCTGCTTCTTCGTTTAAGTCTAATAATGCAATTTTAGCACCTGTTTGTCCTAACGCAAGAGCAAATTCACCACAGATTAATCCACCAGCACCAGTAATAACAACAACTTTATCAGTTAAATCAATTTGAAAAGGTAATTTTTTCATTTTATTCTCCTCTTATTTAGAACTTTTTTCTAATGTTTCAATAATACCGTTCATATAAACAGCACCTAATGCACGGTCAAATAAACCATAACCAGGTTTACCTGTTTCTCCCCAAATCATACGACCATGGTCTGGACGAACATAACCTTCGAAACCAACTTCATGGTAAGCTTTAAGGATTTCATAAACATCAAGTGAACCGCATCCTGAATAGTGAGCAGTTT
The DNA here is from genome assembly GCA_017532345.1 of Erysipelotrichales bacterium. GTDB lineage: Bacteria > Bacillota_I > Bacilli_A > Erysipelotrichales > Erysipelotrichaceae > SIG230. Next base: position 3,918 of record JAFXJJ010000087.1, on the reverse strand, counting down.
CTTCGAATGAACCATCTTCTAAAATCTTAACGTTACGGATATGAGCGAAATGAATACGTTTCATAGCACCATATTTACGTACTAATTTAGGAATATCGTTGAAATCAGCGCATCCTAATGAACCAGAACATAATGTTAATCCATTATGAGGATCATCAACTAATTTTAAGAAACGGTCTAAGTTTGCTTCACAAGTGATAATACGTGGAATACCGAAGATTGACCATGGTGGATCATCTGGATGGATTGCCATGTTTACATCACATTCTGCAGCAACAGGGATAATTTCTTTTAAGAAATGTTCTAAGTTAGACCATAATCCTTCTTCACCAAGTTCTTTATAAGCATCAATTAATTCCTTCATTTCTTCAGGAGCATAGCTTGAGTCCCATCCTGGTAAAGCTAATTTAGTTGGATCTAATTTATCAACTTGATCTTTGTAGTAAACTAAAGATGTAGAACCATCTTCAGCCATTTTATCTAATTGACTTCTAGTCCAGTCAAATACTGGCATGAAGTTGTAACAAATACATTTAACTCCAGCTTTGCTTAAGTTTCTAATGTTTTGTTTGTAGTTTTCGATGTAACGAGCATAATCGCCTCTTCTTAGCTTAATGTCTTCGTGTACAGGAACTGATTCAATTACTTCAAGTTCTAGTCCATTAGAATTAACATGTTCTTTTAATTCTAAAATCTTTTCCATAGGCCAAACTTCACCAACTTCAACGTCATAGATTGCACTAACAACACCTGACATGTTTGGAATTTGACGAATATACTCGATCTTTACTGGATCAGTCTTGCCGTAATAACGGAATGTCATCTTCATATTTTTATTTTCCTTTCTTTCTATTCAAACAGCTTTAATTATAGCCGTTTGTGATGTATACATGTTTACACATCTTGTATACATGAATTATAAATTAATATACGTGCGATGTCAACTAAAAAGCCTTACAAACAAGCATTTAAAAAGCCGTTCTTTACTAATTATGATTAAATTTTTAATTTCTGTTTGAAAACGCTCTCAATATTTTCGCTCATACACAATTCATTACTTATTTTATACCACATTTTGTATAATTTTTAAATACTAAACAATGTATTTTTTTTAATTTACCAGAAATCATCTTTTATATTCATTTTCTAAAAATAAAAAGCAATTGTTAAGAATTGCTGCCAATCTTATCAATTGCCTTAAAGTATTCTGGATGTTCATATACTTTTGGTAATCCACGATGAATACCACCATAAATATGATTAGAGAACACCGGTTTTAAATCTTCCATATTTTTTAAACTTAAACACTTAATAATTTCTTGATGTTCTAAATATAATGCATATAGTGTTTCTTTATCCGTTAAGTTTAAGAACATTCTAAATCTTTCATATTGTATTTCTAAACTCTTTAATAATGTATATACTTGACTTCTTCCAACAAAGTCAAACATTGTTTGATGTAATTCATTATCTAATTTAAAGAATTCCTTTGCTAACTCATGCTCATCTAAATCTAGCTCAAATAATTCTTCTTGCTTCTTTAGAATAAAATTTAATCTAAATTCTTGAATTTCAGTTAGAGAATATGCTAAGCGAGTTAAAATTTCCATTTCTAAAACTTCACGCATGAACAATACATCAATAATTTGTTCAAGATCAATTAACGATACGAATGTACCAATATGCGACTTAATTTCAAGTAATCCATCACTCTCTAATTGTTTAAAAGCACTGCGAACTGGAGTACGACTAACGTTGAAACGTTCAGCAGTCTCAATCTCACCAACTAATTGCCCAGGTATCAATTCTAAATATAATATTTCCTCACGTAGTTGCTCATAAACTGAATTAATTTTTTGATTAGTTTCCATTTTTATCACCCTCTCATGATAACACGCTAATCAATGAAAGCTTTTCATTTTGCCCATTAATTATACACCACTTGTACACATCCTGCAAGTGGCTTCTATACGTATAGTTTACGCAAAATGAAAATCAAATTTTTGCGAATAGCTTCAAACAATTTAAAAGAGTGGACTTGATTCCACTCTTGTCTAATTATTTAATATATGTTTGGTATTCTCTCATCATTGAATATGCTGAATTACGAATTCCCATAGTTAACGAAATTACTACATCTTCAACATCAAGCTTAGCTTGAATCATTCGCTTAGCTTGTTGCACATAAAAAGCAGCTGCTTTCCCGTTACACTTAGTTACAAAGGTTTGCACACTTTTCTTAGGATTAATACCACACAATTCAAAATCCTCACTAGCGAACGCCAAAACTGCTTTATAGCCATCCCTCTTGGCTTGTTCAATCAAAGCATCAAAAGAATGTAGTTTATCTACTTTATATACTTGGTAAAGAGCATTAGTTTCTTCTACAGTTTCAATTAAATCAGATACAATTAAAGCAATCTTATTTTTCATAGCGGCAACTCCCATCTAGTTTCTAATACTAGTTTATAGCGTTTCCAATGACTTGTCAATAGATTTTAATTATTTGACTTCTTTTTAGCTTTATAAGATAATACATATAGAGGTGATATCATATGAGTATCGTTCGTTTACCTAGATATGAAGAATTCCCTGAAATAGATTTATATGCTGATCAAGTTATTAGTTATTTAAATACTCATTTAGAATTTTTTCAGTTAGATGAAACAAAACCAATTATTACAGGTACTATGATTAACAACTATGTTAAACAAAAGGTTATTCCTAGACCTGAAAAGAAAAAATATAATCGTGACCATATTGGTTATTTATTTGTTATTTGTATTTTAAAAAATGTATATTCGATTTCCGAAATCGCCGATTTATTAATGTATCAAGCAACTTTCGCAGAAAATGCTCAAGCATACAATCGTTTCTGCGTAGAACTTGAAACTTGTATCGAACATAGCTTCAACCAACAGAATCCACCTATAGCCGAAGAACGTTCAGCTGGTAGTAAACTGCTTTGCCAAGTAACTACTAGTGTATCTCATAAATTATTCGTAGAGAAAGTAATCAACAAGTATAAGAAAGAACATCCTACTGTTGATTCAAAAAAGAGAAGAAAATGAAAAAACGTTATTATATTGTAGCTTGTGGTAGAGTACAAGGTGTTGGCTTCCGCTATACTATGCAATGTAACGCTCTAAGTCTTGATTTAACTGGTTGGGTTAGAAATATGGATAACGGAAATGTCGAGATGGAAGTTGAAGGTGATGATGAAAATATCACCAAGTTTTGTAGAATGATGAGAGAAAATAAATATTATATTCGTGTTGATGATTATTCTATCAAAGAAATACCTCTACAAAATGATACTACCTTCCGTATCACTCATTAGGAGGTAATTATGTTTATCATATTTGGTATTAACACTAAGGATGAAATAATCCGTGAATGGAATATGGAATGTCCTGAGTGTGATGAATATAGTAGATTTAGATTATATGCTAGATATACATACTTTTCATTATTCTTTATCCCAATATTTAAATGGGGGCATGAATTTTGGGTAGTCAATAGCTGCTGCAACAACATCTACACAATTGATAAAGAATTAGGTAAAGAATGTATGTGGGATGAAGATCAAATTATTCGTCCAAGAGATTTAAAGCTTATACAACGAAATACGAAATATCGTTGTAAATGGTGTAATGCGAAATTAGAAAGATTAAGTAGATATTGCCCTGAATGTGGTAGAGAACTATAAAAATAACTTCGTATATTTCTATACGAAGTATTTTTTTACTTTACAAAATCTAATGCATGCCCATCTTCACTAGCAATAAAGTGAAGCATCATATAGCCAACAGGTACTGCGATAATACCTTTTTCTAAAATTTCCTTAGCCTCTTGACGATTAACTAGTAATATTTCTAAATCCTCAGAATCTTCTAAGCCCTCTGTACTAATAGAGCC
>JAFXJJ010000086.1 GCA_017532345.1 Erysipelotrichales bacterium | reverse complement strand
TTTTGACCAGGAACGTTACCAGCATATTTATTCATGCTTGATGGATTAACTGTTACTGTATAGTTAGCATAGTTTAATTTATACTTACCATTTACTGTAGCAGTCATATTGCTGTTTAACCAAGGGTTGTAAACGTTAGTTACTTGCTTACGATATGCATATGCAGTTGAAGCATTGTTTGCGTTAACGAATACAATTTCACGCCAGTTACGTGCATCATTATAGATACAATCTGCACCTTGTTCGAACATATATCCTTCTACTGTGAAACCAATACCATTTTGTTTAATCTTAGTTACACGTGAGCTTGGATATACTGTCATATTCATTGCTGAATAAGCACTTAAATCTAATTTAGGTGTTTCAGGTTCTTCTGGCTCTTCTGGTTCAGGTTCCTCTACTTTAGTAACTGTTACTTTGATAGTTGCTTGTTTTTTGCCATCATCATTAGCAGTTACACTAATATATGTAGTACCTGCACCTACAGCACTTACTTGACCTGTAGATGATACTGTTGCGACATTCTTATTCATTGATGTGTATGTCACTGTTTGATCATCTGCTGTTGAAGGATAAACAGCAATCTTTAATTTACTACTATCTCCAACACTTAATTCTAATGGTTCATTTTCAATTGAAATCGAACTTACTAAAATATCTTCATTCTTACCAATAACTTCTACTGCACAAGTTACAAACTTACCACTACCATCTTGTGCTTTAATAGTGATTACCGCATCACCAATATCTTCCGCATAAATCTTACCTTTAGCAGAAACTGTTGCTACTTCTTCATCACTAGATGTAAATAATAAATCATCTAATGTAGCATCCTTAGGACTAACTGATTCATCAAGTGAATATGATTGTCCTACCTTTAAAGTAAGAATTGGATCAGCAATTGTAATTTCTTCTATATATACAACTTCTTCATCAGTAGTTGTAACTAATAATGTTGTTGAGATACCACTACCATCAGTAGAGCGAATTGTAATTATTGATTCACCCTCTTTACGGGCAGTAACTACACCATTATCATTAACTGTTGCTACTGAAGTATTACTACTTACATAGCTTAGCTTTTTATTCTTAGCAGAATCTGGTTTTACAGTAGCATTAATTGTATAAGTATTTCCAATTTCTACTAACGCTTTATCATTACCTAATTCAATGGTATTTACTAATGAATTATCCCCACTAACAGTAATAGTTGCAGATGCATAAGCACCACTACCATCATTAGCACTTACAATAACATTAGCAGTACCAGCTCCTACCGCTTCAACTACACCTTTTGAAGTAACTGTAACTACCGAAGTATTAGTACTTACATAACTAAGTGTAGTATTAGGAGTAACTGTAGCTTCAATACTTTCCATATCGCCAATAGCCATTTCTAACTTAGTTTCTTCTAATGAAACAACTGTATAACCATCATTTGTAGTATTTTCTTCAACACTTACAAAGCAAGTATCATATAAATCACTACCATCTTCTAATGTTGCACGAATTCTTGCGATACCTTCGCCAACAGCTGTTAATGTACCATTAGAACTAACACGAACTACATCCTCATCACTTGATTCTAATGTAATTGATGAATAACCAACTGTTGAACCATAATTTAATCCAATATGAGTTGTTTCGCCAGTCATTAATTCATAAACTGATTCATCAATTTCAATAAATGATTTAGTAATTTTACCTGAAACACTAACTGGAATTTCAACTTCAATATCACTATCATCATTAGCTGTGATTGTGATGACTGCATCACCAGCACTTCTTGCACTTACTACACCTGCTGATGTAACACGAACTACAGATGTATTAGAACTAGAAATCTTATATGAACGATCTTTAGCTGTTTTTGGTAACACATCGATTGTTAGATAAACAGCTTCATTAATATTCATATCTAATTCATCACGACTAACTTCAATTTTCTTAACAATAGAACTTCCAACTTCAACATTACATTTTACAGAAACATCACTTCCATCAGTAGAACTAACTGTAATTACAGCACTACCTTCACCTTGTGCAGTAACTAAACCAGCATTATTAACTGTAGCTACTGTAGTATCACTAGATGTATATTTTAAAGTCTTATTTGCAGCATTAATAGGATATACTGTTGCATCAATATATTCTTTGCCATCTTCATCTAATAATAATGCTGATGACGATAATGTAATACTATTAACATAAATAGTATCATCAGTATATTCTTCTACTTCCTTAATACAATGTGTATTAGAGAATTGGTCTAACGTAATATCAAAATATAAATGATATTTAGTACCATAATCATATGTTTTACCACCTCTATAATAACTAGCTGTATCTAGATAAGTATCCATTATTTTCCACTCATCATCATCTTCATCATAGAATTCTACCCAAGCATGATTAATTGTCTCAGAACGACACATTGATCTTGTCCATTCTTCTTCATCAGTATCAATAACTTGTCCTTTAATAACCATTGCTGGTACACCAGCTAAACGAAGCATTTCAGCTGTTAGATTTGCGAATCCTAAGCTACTAGCACGTTCATAATCAAATACATCATATGGATCAGTATATGAGCCATTATATTTAGTAGCACTAGTATCAACAGCAATTTCTTCAGTTATATAATCATGAATTGCTAATGCGATTTCGTAACTGCTATATGCACCTGTAACAATATCATCTACTTCGTCAGCAAGCTTTGGACATTCAATATCCAAATAACTATCAAGTGCTACATCAGTTGTAGGATATTCTTCACGAGCAGATTCATTATATGTATAAGCCATACTATCAATAAAGCTTATATCTCCTCTTGAAATCTCAATGTGAATACCATTAAAGCCTGTTAGATAGCTAGCATAAGTACCATTTTCTTTTTCACTAGCTTCAATTTCAATATAGTATTCACCATCTTCATAAGTACTTAAATCAAATGTTCTTGCGATACCTGTATCAAATACATCTAGTTCAAAAGACTCTTCTCCATCAAATAAACTAGCTCTCACATAATTATAGCCTAATTCCTCAAGCTCAGGCATAATACGAATAGATGAGTAATTATTTGTAATATTTACTTGAATATATTCATCCTCATAATTACTACTTAAATACATTGTAGCAGTATATGCTGATACATTTGTTGTAACTAAACTAGTAGCTAAGCATAATGATACTGCATATTTCAACATGCTTGAACATAGTTTCTTTATATTATTCATAACGAGTACCTCCTAATATGTATTAATTATATCACTTGCAAACTTTTATTTCCATTACTTAACATAAGTTACATTAATTTCCTTATAAATTAATATATAAAAAGACAATACAAGAATTCTTATATTGTCTATATCTTACTAATGATTTCTAAACTAACCTTAGTAGTAGTTTTATTACCTAATATATCTAATTCTAATGTTGCTTGGCGTTTATGGCGATCAACATGAATAATCTGACTTTCAAATCCCATTAGTGGACCTTCTGTAATGATAATGCGATCTCCCTCTATCACACCCATAGAATGCTCCATCACACGTTTCTTTCCTAGCAAGCGATTTAGTAATTGTATTTCAGGCTCAGTTAAAGGTGCCGTTCCTTCATTATCATACTTTAGATTACGAACAATCCCACTAACTTTAGTCTTAATTAGTTTTAAATTCTCATTAAACGTTATATAATCCTCATCAGTTTCAACGAAGACATATGACGGAAACATAATTTTCTTAACTTTTTCAACCATTCCGGACTTACGAAAAATAACTTCTTTCATTGGAATAAAAGCATCATAGTTTTCACGAAGTAGAGCTTCACAAATCTTTGTTTCATTTCTACTCTTTACAAATAATACATACCAATTCTTCATAGCACTTCATCCCAATTAACTGTAAATATATCCAATGATAGGTATTTATCTAACTTTTTATCAGTAACTAGCATAATCTCCTCTTGTGTTACATCATATTTATTTATAAAACTATTTACCATATCATGAAGTTCCATCATTGCTAACTCACCATATTCTGAATTTTCTATGATATTATCAAATAGTTTACTATTTTGAATAATACTTAATTTGATTTCATGATTACTATAAATACCTTGCGCCAAGACACACAATACTTTGCCTTCTTCCTTTAACTTTTGAATCACATCTAAATATTTTAAATTAAAAGAAAAACTATGCTCCTCTGAGTAATCAAATAAACTATTTAATTCAAATATTACTAATTTGTACTCCCCAAAAACCATTACCTTCACTCCAATCACTAATTAATTATAAGTTAATTTTACTTTTTTAACAAACATATTTTTTATTTTATAATGAAGTCAAATGCTATAGGTCATTTTGACCCAAGTTATACCAATAACATGAAATTTATCTTGCACGTATAACATGTTCATGTTATTATCTAAACGTAGATATCCTTTTATCTATAAAATCCCTAATATATAAGTAAATTTGCCCTATTTACTTATAAGAAAAGAAAACATATTATTTCCCAAATATGTTTTCTTTTTCGTTTATTTAAATATTATAGAAAGATTTAAAATTTTCTAGTTTAATACCATGAGCCTCTAGCATAAATGAGGCTTTTTTTAGTTTAGACTCATCATTATTAATCAACTTATAAAGTAAACTATCTAAATAATTAAGTAAAGCAAGAATTCCTACTTGGTTATTATCCTTAGCTTTCTTTACAGCATTTTGTAAATTAATCGAAGCATTATTTAATTTACCTAATTCAATTAGCATCACTATTCGATTTATTTGAATATATCCTAAAATTTCCTTATACATAGGTTTAATTTCTAATAATAATTGATACTGTTTAATTACTTCAACATCACGATTTACCCAAAACTTAGCTATCAACGAATCATTAAGTATATTCATCTCAACTTCAGTTAATCTGTTATTCTTATTAGTCTCTAGCTTATAGTCTGGTTTTGTAAGATTCATTGCTTCATCAAAGTAGGATATTGCTGCATCATAATGATGCTTAGAATACTCATAAATGCCTTTTTTCCATAATATAATTTGCGTTAATTCAGTTACTGGATTCACATTGATTTCTTCTAATTCAGTTAAATATTTTGGATAATTAGAAAAATCATAAGCTCGGCCTTCACTATTAATCAAGCTTAAAAGTTCAAGTGTTCGCTTATTAAACACTGTACAATTAATCATTATTTCATCTTTTCCAATATTTAGTTTAGCAAACAATAATCTTAATTTTTCACTATTAATATTCTTTTCTGTTGGATTCTTACATATTTTATAGAAATTAGAAGAGTCATAAATACCTTCACATAATTTACTTTGTGAGATCTTACGACTTTTCGCTACATCTAAAACGTACTTTAATCCCTTAACTTTATCAATATACTTAAATACTTCTAACATATTTCCACCTACCATAGACCGGTAATATCTCTAACCTCTTTGATTCTATTTACCATTTTAAAGTTATTTTGTAACTCAAATAAATGCGATGACTTTTCAAATGAATCGATTCCTAGTTCTCGATCATCATCCGCCACATAGCAGGCTTTCACATAATATAAAAATGGTAAATATAAATAAGCTTGTTTATTTATACAAATATCTATTCCCTTATCGATAATCTCTAATCTGTCCTCAGCCTTTGCGCGATACCCAGTTAGTCCAGCATTATAATAAATACTTGCAAGCATATCACTATTAGAGAAATAATTTGCTTCAATATAAGCAATTATCTTACGATATTCCTCCATTGCCACTTTACTATCCCATTTATCACTAAGATTTATCGCTATCAGCATATTACAAAAAATACGAAGCTCTTCTTCTTTAAAATCGTATGTACTTTCATCACCAAATTCAAATGAAGGAACAGTAATACGAATCGCTTCTATATCTTTCTCTATTGCTTTTTCATAATTCTTATCTATTTCAGATAAGCAAATAGCTTCATGCCATAATATATACTGCTTAATCTCAGGAAGTGGATTATCATACATTTTACGTAAACGATTAACTGCCAGACGAAGTTTTTGGTAATCACGTAAATATGCATATTGTGAGAATTTTTCTAATTCATCTTTAATTGTAACATCTTCTAAAGTACAGTTTTTCACTAACTCATCTATCGTAATACTAAGTTTATTACACAATAAAATTAACTTTTCAAAGTTAATCTCTCTATGATATTTACCATTACACATTTTATAGAAATTAGATGAATCATATATACCTTTAGATAATTCATTTAATGATATTTCTTGTTTAGTAGCTTCTTTGACTATATAATCTAAAGCTTTCTTCTTGTCTATATACTTCTCTAGTTCCATATTCATCCCCCTTCCCGACAATATTATATCACGTTATATACATTTTAGTAAAGGTGTTTGTGAACAAGTTCACCAATTTTCGCAATTATAGGTCAAATTACCAAAAAAGTAGTTGTTTCCAACTACTTTCTGTCAATCATTTTCTTAACTTCTGCTAACTCTTCAGCTGAACATTCATTAAGTAATGTTTCAAACATTTCAGTTTTATTCCCTAAATAAACTTTATTTAAGAACATTCCGTTTTCACGTTTTACACAAACAGACTTATCTACAATTGCTGTGTATCGAATTGGTCTAAACTCACGATGAGATTTAACCAACTCTTTTGCGATCATTCTGGATAACATCATTTGAATTGCACGGTTTGTCCAGTTACGGCTATCTTTTAAATCCCTAGTAAGTGAGGCCAAAGTCGCATATTCACTATTCCACATACATTGTAAGATTGCCCATTCTCCATTAGAAATAGTATTCAACTCTTCCATCTAGTAGTATCCTCCAATCATCAATAACCATTATACCCAATTTTCAAGAAAAATAAAGTATTTATTTCACAAATAGCGTTTTTTCTCTAAAAAAACAGCTAAAATTAAACAATTACGTAATAAAACATATACTACTTAACCTTTCAATACATTTAATTGCTTTAACTAAACATTTAATATAAACAATTGGTTTATGTAAATTACAAATTTATACTATACATGTTATAACGTTTTACAAAGATATTTAGTTAGTAATTACTTTTGATTGATTATAGAATAATATCTTTAGTCAATAAAAAAAGCTGACATTACATTGTAACATCAGCTTTAAGTTTATTATTTAAGATATTAGATTAACGTTGTACACGTCCACTAGCATCTCCACCAGCTAAAGCTTCAACTTCACTTGCGCTTACTAAGTTGAAGTCACCAGGGATTGTATGTTTAAGAGCACTTGCAGCAACTGCAAATTCTAATGCTTCACCTTGGTTAGGTTTAGTTAATAAACCATGGATTAAACCACCAGAGAAGCTATCTCCACCACCAACACGGTCAATGATTGGATTTACATCATAACGTTTAGATTCATAGAATTCTTTTCCGTCATAGATTAATGCTTTCCATCCATTGTGAGTTGCAGAGAATGATTCACGTAATGTTGAACAAACGATTTCGAAACCAAATTCTTCTTTCATTTGTTTGAAGATTTCATAGTAACCTTCTGCATTAGTTTCACCAGCTTCAACGTTAGCCTTTGGTTCGAAGCCTAAGCATAATTTAGCATCTTCTTCATTACCAATACATACGTCTACATATTGCATTAAGTCTTTCATAACTGCTTGAGCTTCTGCAGGAGTCCATAATTTCTTACGGTAGTTTAAGTCAACAGAAACTTTAACACCATGTTTCTTAGCAGCAATACATGCAGCCTTAGTTAATTCAGCACCTTTTTTAGAAATAGCTGGAGTGATACCAGAGAAGTGGAACCAATCAGCACCTTCGAAAATTGCATCAAAGTCGAAATCTGTAACGTCAGCTTCAGCAATAGCACTGTTAGCACGGTCATAAATAACTTTAGAAGCACGCATAGAAGCACCTGTTTCTAAGAAGTAGATACCAACACGGTCGCCACCACGAGCGATATGTTCAGTATGAACACCATATTTACGTAATGCATTAACAGCACTTTGACCGATTTCATGAGTAGGAAGTTTACTTACGAAATAAGCTTCATGACCATAGTTTGCTAATGATACAGCAACGTTTGCTTCACCACCACCATAAACAACATCGAATGTATCAGATTGTACGAAACGAGTGTTTCCAGGTGTAGATAGACGTAACATAATTTCACCAAGTGTAATAACTTTTGACATATTATTTGATCTCCTTATTTTGTACTAAATGGAATGCGAATCCACCGATTTCATCTTTTGCATAAATAGCGATTAATTTACCTTTTGCATCATACTTAGCTGTACTTTCATCGAAAGTAAATCCACGTTTTGTTAAGTGGAATACTGCACGGTCAATGTAGTTAGTTGAATAAGCGATATGACCATGTGTTCCTAAGTATGGTGATTTCATAACTTCAACACCACCAACGAAATTAGATGAGTTACCATATTTAACTGTTTCTTTAGAGAAAGCAAATACTTTATTAGTAACATCTAAAGCAGTAGTTTCATCAGCACAATTAATACCAACATGTGCAAGTTTTAAGTTAAGCATCTTATCAACTGCAATTTCAGTTAATTCACGAATCTTATCAAAGTTACCTTCTTTAATAGCTTCAGCATCAATCATCCATGTACCACCACATGCAACGATTCTTGGGAAACTTAGATAATCATTTAAGTTAGCAGCTGTAACACCACCAGTAGGCATAAATTCTAAGCTACCATAAGGTGCAGCCATAGCTTTAATAGACTTAATTCCACCATTAGCTTCAGCTGGGAAGAATTTAACTGTCTTTAATCCTAATTCAATAGCACGTTCCATATCACTTGGAGTTGCTGTACCAGGAATAATAGGTATGTTCTTTTCAACGCAATAGCTTACAACTTTTGGATTTAATCCAGGTGAAACGATGAATTTAGCACCAGCAGCAACAGCGCCATCAACTTGTTCGCATGTTAACACTGTACCAGCACCAACTAACATTTCTGGATAAGCTTCACTCATGATACGAATAGCTTCTTGTGCACAAGCTGTACGATATGTAACTTCTGCAACAGGTAATCCACCTTCACATAAAGCTTTCGCTAGAGGTAAAGCATCTTCTACCCTTTCAATTTTAATGACAGGGACAATACCATAATTTCTAATTTCATTAATGATACTCATATATTAGTCTCCTCTACTTTGGGCATAGTGTGCCCTTTGACTTTTTTATAATAGCATAAAAACTTAATAAAATCTACTATTTCACTGTAAATGGTTACACTTTTCATTTGATTTTGTACATTAAAAACACGTTATATTTGTTTATAAATTTTCAAAAATCCTTTTATATTGATATCTACAATGCATTTTAAGATTTACTTGTCTAATTTTAAATAAAATTTTTAGATATTTTACAAATTTTCTCAAATCTCTTGTACACAACTATATTAGCGTTATGAAAAATGGTAGCGGTTTAATTTGTAAGTATTTACATTTCTGTTTTAAGTACTAATAATCATGATTTTATCTGCATATTTAATACTAAGCTTTCATCAAAAAAGCCATATGTAATACATATGACTTTCTACTTATTAGTTCTTTAAAGCTTGTAGTGGAGCAGGTATACGACCACCACGATTAATCATTACACTATTGTTCGTTTGATTAATTGCCATTACTGGTCCACTTCCTAGTAATCCCCCAAATTCTAATTCTTCGCCTACTTCTTTATTAAATGCAACGATAGCGCGAACAGCTGTTGTTTTAGAGTTCACCATTCCAATTGCAGCTTCATCAGCAATAATACCAGCAAGTATTTCAGGTGTAGTTTCTTTAGGTAAAACTACCATATCTAAACCAACTGAACATACAGCAGTCATTGCTTCTAACTTTTCTAAACATAATACACCACTCTTAGTAGCAGCAATCATCCCGGCATCTTCACTAACTGGAATAAATGCACCACTTAGTCCTCCTACAGAGCTACTAGCCATAACGCCACCTTTTTTCACGGCATCATTAAGCATTGCAAGACATGCAGTAGTTCCATATGCACCACATGTATCTAAGCCCATTTCTTCTAAAATATAGGCAACTGAATCACCAATAGCTGGTGTTGGAGCTAATGATAAGTCAACAATTCCAAATGGTACACCTAAACGTTCAGAAGCAAGCGTACCAACTAATTGCCCCATACGTGTAATCTTAAAGGCTGTTTTCTTAATCACATCAGCTAATTCATTCATTGGCGCATCTTTACTAATCTTCGTTAAAGCTGCACGTACTACTCCTGGTCCTGATACACCAACATTAATCACGCAGTCTGGTTCACCCACACCATGGAATGAACCCGCCATAAATGGATTATCCTCAGGAGCATTACAGAACACTACTAATTTCGCAGCACCCATAGAATTATTATCACGTGTTACATCAGCAGCATCATACATAATTTGCCCCATTAGTTTGACAGCATCCATATTAATACCAGCTTTAGTAGAGCCAACATTAACTGATGCACATAAATGATTCGTCTTACTTAAAGCTTCTGGAATTGATTCAATTAATTCACGATCACCTGCACTAAAACCTTTTTGCACAAGTGCACTATAACCTCCAATAAAATTAACACCCAATTCCTCAGCAACGCGATCTAACGTCAACGCATATTTCACTGGATTACCACCACTAACGGCTACTAACATGGCAATCGGTGTAACACTAATACGTTTATTAATAATAGGTATGCCATATTCCCGTTCAATATCTTCGCCAACCTTTACTAAATCTTTGGCCAAGCGCGTAATCTTGTTGTAGACCTTCTCACATGACACATCTATATCACTATCCGCACAATCAAGTAATGAAATACCCATTGTAATTGTTCTGACATCTAGATTCTCATCATCAATCATACGAATTGTTTCTAATATATTCTTACCACTTAACATATCGATCACCTAAATTTCATGCATTGCATTAAAAATATCCTCATGCATCGCATGAATTACTAAATTACGCTTTTTACTTAATGCTTCTAATTCATCTTGAAGACTCTTTAAATCCGACTTACCTTCTGATACTTCTACTAACATAAACATTGTAAACATATCTTGAAGAATTGTTTGAGTTACCTCTAATACATCAGCCGACACATTGGCACATGCACCACTAACATCAGCTAATATACCAATATCATTCTTTCCTACTACACTAATAACTGCTCTCATAATAACCCTCCTAATACATTAATATTCTATCATATATTATAGTATTTTAAAGTCTTTTGTTCACAATACAAAGATTTTATTAAGCTTAGTCTTTATATAAAAGACAAATGTATGTACTTCACAATATTATTTATTAGAACTATACTCTTCTAACATACCTTCTTTTAATCCATGCAGCTTTTCAGTCAAATCAACATAATGTAAGTGTGGGTATTCAAAACGCTTTTCTTCTTCCCATACTTCATGTTCAAGCTGATACTTCACATATTCTCGAATTTCTTCTAAACTAGGCTTTTCATACACTAGTTTCCCATTTTCAAAAATAGGTACATGTAGTTCCTTAATTGTAGTTGGTTTTAAAGTAATATGTTTCCATTCCTTCTTACTATCAACTACATCAATTTCTGCTTTCCCAAGAATTTCTTCATCATATAGCGCTAAGATATCAGCGTATCCCATACCTTGTTCATTATAAACACGATATAAACGTTTACGCCCTGGATTAGTAATCTTCTCACTGTTCTCACTAATCTTTATTTTCTCAACGTATTTATCTCCACGTTTAATCGCTACTAATTTATAAACACCACCAAAGACTGGTGAGCTTTTTGAAGTAATTAAACGTTCACCAACACCATATGAATCAATACGAGCACCTTGCTTCTTTAGTGATTGAATTAAGTATTCATCTACACTATTACTTACTACAATCTGACAATCCTCTAAGCCATTCGCATCTAATGCCTTACGAATCTTCTTAGATAAGTAAGCTAAGTCACCACTATCAATACGAATACCTTTTAAACGATGTCCTTTAGGTTCTAATACTTCTTTAGCACAGCGAATGGCATTTGGTAGTCCACTATCAATTACATCATATGTATCAATTAATAATGTACAGCTATCAGGATAAATCTCTGCATATGCTTTAAATGCATCATATTCTGTTTCAAAGAATTGTACCCAACTATGAGCCATAGTACCTACTGCTTTGATACCATATAATTCATCAGCAATTGTTGTTGCGGTAGCATTAGCGCCACCAATATATGCAGCCCTAGATCCAAGAATGGCAGCATCTGGACCTTGTGCACGTCTAGCACCAAATTCCATCACCACTGCCCCTTCTGCCGCATAAACAATACGATTAGCTTTAGTTGCAATTAATGATTGGTGATTAATTAATACTAATAATGCTGTTTCTATTAACTGTGCATCAATTAATGGTGCTGTAATAGTAAGTAATGGTGTATTAGGATATACAATAGTACCTTCTTTTACTGCACTAATGCTACCCTTAAACTTAAATGTACGTAAATATTCTAAGAAACCATCATCAAACATCTTACGACTTCTTAGATACTCAATATCCTCATCCGTAAACTTCAAATTTTCAATATAATCAATAAAGCTTTCTAAACCAGCGCATACAACGAATCCTCCACTATCAGGATTCTTTCTATAAAACATATCAAAAACAACTTCCTGATCCTTTAAACCTAATACATAATAAGCATTAGCCATTGTAAGTTCATAGAAGTCCATTAACATTGTCAAGTTTCTATCCATATAGATTCCTTCTTTCTATTTAGTAAATTATATAAATTTAAAAGATAATAATCAATAAATTTACTAATTAAATTCATATCTATTTTCTTAAAGTTTCAATATAAAAATCTTCAAGATATTCTTGTTGAATTCAAAAAACACTGATAAACACAGCATTTTAAACATCATATTTATTTTTAAAGAATCATCTTAAAATAATTAATTTCATATTATCCGATAGATTATCATATTAAATAGTATGTAAGTATCATATTTAATATAAATTACGATATTACTTAAACAACTAAAATAATGATTATATTACCACTAGTATTCTAGTTTATTATTACG
>JAFXJJ010000085.1 GCA_017532345.1 Erysipelotrichales bacterium | reverse complement strand
TTCTTAACTGTACCCTAGTAAAGTATTCAAGAAGTGGAGTTTGTGCCTCCTCAGCCACATAATACTCCTTACTAGTAGCCTGAATATTCGCAATACTCAATAACTCTTCCCCAGTATAATCAGGGAACTCAATAATATTAGGGAATCTAGACTTAAGACCAGAATTAGATTGCAAGAACTCCTGCATCTCCTTAGTATAACCAGCTAATACCACTAATAGATCATCTCTATTATCCTCCATACCCTTTACCAAAGTATCAATAGACTCTAACCCAAAACTATCATCCTTACCACGATACAAAGAATATGCCTCATCAATAAACAACACACCACCAAGAGCACTCTCGATCACCTGCTTAGTAAGCGGAGCCGTATGACCCACATACCTACCCACAAGATCAGCTCTACTCACCTCGATCAACTGACCAGAAGAAAGCACCCCAATACCCTTTAAATACCTAGCCAGAATACGCGCGATCGTAGTCTTACCAGTACCAGGATTACCTGTAAATATCATATGCTTAGACACATTCGCAGTCTTTAATCCCTGTTTCTTACGTAAAGCCTGTACCTTGAAATCATCTTCTAAAGACATCAAGTACTTCTTGATCTCATCAAGACCTACAATAGATGCTAATTCATCCTTGATAGAAACCATCTCTTCATCATGATATTCACGAGATAATAACTGATCTAAAGACTTACTCTCATCCCCATTCACTAACGTGATTTCATCATTCACCAAAGTGATCGCGAAAGTACCACTCGCTACACTATACTCTAACTTATATTGCGTAAGACCAGTATACATACGCTCTACTTGCGCTAATAGTGGCTCTACACCCTCTTTGCTAGAGAAGATAGATACTAATAGATCTATCACACTAGACTCTACACACACATCAAATTGTAACTGTTCCTTAGCCTTATTCGTGATCACTTGGATCTGCTTCACTACAATACCCTTGATCTCTTCTTTAGAAAACTCATCATTCTCACAAACATCTAAGAATAGATTCGTGAAAGTAGTACCAAACTTATCTGTTAACTTAGCATATGGTAAATGAGATAAGAAGAATACATACTTCCCCTTAAAAGAGATCGTCGAAACTGCTTCACTTAATAAAGCATTATTAGCTTCTACTAATTGTCCCTTAGTAATACCATATCTCTTATTTAAAGATAACTCACTATCCTTCACAATATCTGCTAACTGTTGCAGATAATAAGGCGCTACACAATCTAAATGATCGATCACAATGACATCAGACTTACTACTAGCCGCCATATACATATCCTGTAAGAATAAGTTTTCTTCCTCTTTCCCAGTATATTTACTAATATCGATATATAATGGCTTATCAGCAGTTAAGAATTGTTTCTCATGTAAGAATGCAGTAGATAGATCTAATGCCATATGCTTTCCATAACCTGGATATCCACATACTAATACCGCATTCATGATCTTATCTTGTTCTATTCCAGATACATGTGGACGCTTGAAACTGATCATTAACTTACGTAAGAACTCTTTCTGTCCCACTACCTCATGCGTGATCAATGTGTGTAATTCATCCACTACACTTACATCTTTCTTTGTGATAGGAACTTCTTCTTCCTTCTTCTCTTCCTTAGGTTCTTCTAGAGATAAGTTTCCGAAGTCTTTAGCAACTTGTCTTTCGATCTCTGCGATCTCCTCTTCTGTTAATAGATCCTTAGAAGAAGTACTCATCTTCTTTAACTCTTCTCCTTGTTTCTTAAGAGTTTCCATAAGAGAATTAGATAAGTTATCTAAGATCTCTGCATCTTTTCTAAGTTTCTGTGGAGTAATTACTTCTTTTACGTCTTTCTTTGTTTCTTTAGGTTCTTTATTAGATTTGTTTTTGTTTTCTAATGCTCCTTCTTTAAAGAAGTCATTGTAAATGTTTCCTAGTTTACGCATAGTATCACCTTCTTGATAGTATTATAACAGAAAGTAAAACAAAAAGAAAAGAACTCATACGAGTTCTCTTAGAACATTTTCTTGATCTCTGCTTTAGGCATGTATCCAGTCTTTTGAGCGGCTACTTCCCCATTCTTGATCAGTACTAATGTTGGGATCCCCATGACACCATATCTTTGAGCTAGTTCACTATCATCATCGACATTGACCTTAACGATCTTTACTTCATCTTGTTCGTTTGCTAATTGCTCAATGATCGGAGCTAACATCTTACATGGTCCACACCAGTCTGCATAGAAATCTACTAATACAGGTCTTTCACTCTTTAAAACTTCTTGTTCAAAATTATTTAGATTAACTTTCATACTTTACTCCCTTCTTTCTCTTTTCAATTATAGTATACGGTATATAGTACTATTTGCCAATTAGAATGCTCAGAATATTTACGAATTATTCTTTAATACATCTAGTATGATGTAGATCGTTTGTTGTACTGTTTCTGTATCTAAACATCTTACATAGAATTCTTGATACTGTGTAAGTAATAATTGTTGTAATTCATCTGGGACGATAGAGGAGTGCTCATTGTTAGCTGTAAAGAGTTTGCTTTCTTCATCATAGATCATATCATAGGTATAGATCGTATCTATATCATAAGCTCTATGTGTTACAGTAATAGTACTTATATCTTCTTCTATCACTTGTTCTATTAGAATACTACCTCGTACCTCTTCTCCATCTACACTGTATGTCACATTTTTCTCTAATGCATCACTGGCTTTATATAGAAATTGATCCGAAGTCTCTTCAAAGTGTATCATGTAGGAATATCCTTGAACTTCTGGATAGTAGATCGATAGTCCTCTTTCATATTCTCCTATAATAGGAGTATGTTCTTGGTACTTCTCTAGTTCTAGGAGTTTATTCCATACTTCACTTACTACTTCCTCATCATAGGTATGATACTCTCCTACTTCTTCTTTAGTAAGATCTATACTTTGATCTAATGCTACTTTCGTATTACTGCAACCTACTAATATGATACATATAAGTAATATCGTTCGTGTTCTCATGACTATATCCTCTTCTCTGTACTATAGTATGCTATGTACAATATCTAATACTGTCATTTAGTTAGAGAAACAACAAAAAAGCCTGATCACTCAGGCTTCACTTTACAATGGAGCAGATGAAGGGAATCGAACCCTCGTATCAACCTTGGCAAGGTCGTGTTCTACCATTGAACTACATCTGCAAAATAAAATGGCGGTCCGGACGGGACTCGAACCCGCGATCTCCTCCGTGACAGGGAGGCATGTTAACCACTACACCACCAGACCATTTATATATTAGCTAAGAAAAGTGGCGAGGAAGAAGGGATTTGAACCCTCGCGCCGTTTGACCGACCTATACCCTTAGCAGGGGCACCTCTTCAGCCTCTTGAGTACTTCCTCACAAACGCTACGTTCCCGCTTTTTCTTAGTGCTGTTTAATAATACCATACCCCAAACTTTATTGCAAGTCTTTTTTTAAGAAATTTTAAAAAAATTAATATTTAAATAAAAGGGAATATTTTCATATTCCCAAACTTATCTTAAGTGCTTGGTCAATTACACTCATAACATCACTTTCTAACGATGACACATATTTAATAATTCTTGATTTATCGATAGTTCGTATTTGTTCAAGAAGTACCATTGATTGCTTCTCTAATACATTATCAGGTAATACTACATGGGTTGGTATTGGATGTTTAGTTAGCTTTGTAGATATTGGTGCAATTATTACTGTATGAGAATAACGATTACCTATTTCATTTTGAATTACTACCACAGGTCTTACACCACCTTGTTCACACCCTATATATGGTGACAAATTGGCATAATATATTTCACCACGATGTACAATCATTTTTGAGAAACTACCGCTACTTGCATACTACTAACGACTTGCAACATCTCATCTACACTTAAATCATCGGAATATACTGTAAACTCAACTAAGTTATTATAGAACGTTAAACAATTACCATCATATGCACCAAATGCATCAATGCTATCTACTAACTCGCCACTAACAGCTAGTGTAGTTGGTTCTTTACTCTTATTACGTAATACTTCAACAACAGTAAAGGATTTATCCCCTGTAAACTCTAAAATATGTCTAGTTTCACTACCCACTTCTGCTACTGATGTATTCGTTAGTCGTGCATCATAAACAGCTACTGGATATAGTGGTAAATCAACTGTTGCACTAGTTACTTCAGTTTGATTTTTCGCCAAATTGGCATCAACAGCAAAATATGTTGAATCAAACACTGGATTCATATCAACATCATTAAAAGTGATTGTTATTTCAGCGAAACCATCAGCATTATAGACTTTAATAGTACGTGGTTTTAACTCCTTATCAAATACCATTTCTTGTTTCACTAAGCTTGGTGAGTTCACATAATTAACATCAGCACTAACCATATAACCACCATCTATTTTCTTAGATACATGCTCTCCTTGAAGTAATTCAAGCATAGATTGATACAAATATGGTTTAGGTGAATCACTAGGCCAATCACCTTTAAACTTAAATGCTTGATTTAAACTAGGAGTAAGTACAAATACACCATCGGTATTCTTTAAAATAACTTGTTCTTGGTTAATCCCTTGGTCATATAATGAAACACGATAGAATTCTTGTTCGCCTTCTTTATCCCACGCTAAATCAATTGTAAAGGTCTTTAAGTCTTCTCCTTCAACAACTTCCATAGTACCGCTCATATGATAATGTTCTAAGTTATCTACCGCATTTTGTAGTTCTTTATCAAATGAAGACGGTCTAAGTGCAAAATATAGTGCACCAGTCAGCAATACTACGCCAATTACGGCAACGATTATTTTCTTCACTTTTCCACCAGTCCTTTTCACTTAAACCATATGCATTGATTCTCTTTTTCATACATATGAATTAATAGAAAAGAGGAAAGTAAATGAATTCATATCTTAAACTATTCATGTGTGTCACAATCTTTGCAGCTATTTATCTAGGTATCGATGGCTTATTTAATTTCGACCTTCTTAAATATATCTTTAAAACGAATGCAACATTCATTGATGTCTTAAAAATAGTATTTGGTATTAGTGGGATCATTTCGATATTATCACTACAAAATAAAAGTTAGCGCCCCTTTTACGCTAACCTATTAGTTATTTCATTTGTGATTTTAAACGACTATGTAATACTGGTACTACAAGTAATCCCACAATACAAGTAGCTAGCATATATGGCCCATTATAGGTAATAGAACCCCAAAGTGGTGTCTCCCATATTACCATACCTGTCATCACATGACATACAAAACGAATGAAATTCGTTACTATAATACCTGGATACAAGTACTTATTGTTGGTAAACAAGCTGGCAATACCATATACTCCAAATGGTACAACGTAGTCAAATAGTAATCCAAAGATTCCATTGACATACATTTGTCCTGTTAGATATTGTAATGGTACACTTATCACTCCCACAAGTATACCTTTCTTCCATCCAAGATGGTAACTAGCAAGTAATAATGATATTGTTCCTAATCCAATAGAACCACCCTGTGGCATTTGTAGAAGTGGGATAAATTGTGTTACATAATCTAACACAACAAAGATTGCGGCATATAAAGCCATGAAGCATAAATCTCTAACTGTAATTCTCTCTTTCACAAAAAAACACCTCCAAAATTTGAGGCGTAGAAGAATTAAATATTAAAAAATATTTGAACTTCCTACGCTAGATTTACCTAGATCAGGTTCAAAGGGTCCGAAATCGTCTCAGCACAAGGCTCCCCTGTCCAAATATAGTATACACCTAACATTTTAAATTGTATAGTAAAATATATAAGAATGCTTTATAATTATTTATAGTTATACGGAGGTTATTATGGAAGAAAGTTTATTATATAGTGGTAATCGTAATGAGGACTATGAATTAGTTATTGCGCAACTGCAAGCATTAAGCGATGGAGTAAACAATAAAATTTCAGTATTAAGTAATGCTTCAGCATTATTAAATGACTACCTACATACTATCAACTGGGTTGGATTCTATCTAATGGAGAATAATGAATTAGTATTAGGTCCTTTCCAAGGAAAAGTAGCTTGTACGAAGATTTCAATTGGTAAAGGTGTATGTGGTACAGCAGTAGCTGAACGCAAGACTCAACGTGTTGCCGATGTACATGAATTCCCTGGTCATATCGCATGTGACAGTGCATCAAATTCTGAAATTGTTGTACCATTGATGAAGGACGATGAATGCATTGGAGTATTAGACATTGATTCGCCAATTACTAATCGTTTCGATGAAGTTGATGAAACATATCTAAATAAATTCGCAAAAGTATTATGTAAATATTTATAGTAAATAAGCTAGTAACAATAGTGTTATTAGCTTTTTATTAGTGTTACTAATTTATTTCGTATTAGCTATAAAATTTACAAAAACACTGATTATTCCAAGCTTTTAAACATCATATTCAATTATCAAACATCATTCTTAAAAATACTCAACTAACTATTATTTTTATAAGTGTCAAATTAATAATCCTTTAAAATAAAGAAAAACGATTCATCTTAAATAGATAAATCGTTTTATTGATTGATAAGAGAATAATTAATCAATTACCTTATGTTTCTTGAAGTAATCTTTTAATTCTTCTACTGAGATATTACCAACAAAGCTATCCTTTAATTCACCTTCTACAATCACGAAAGTAGTTGGTGTATATTCAATCTCAAAGCGTTCCATTAATGTATCTAATGCATCAGAATCATCTTTATCAGCAACAACTTGATAGACCTTAATACTTTCATCTACACATACTTCTGCAACATTTGGTTCATATTGCTTACAGTGTGAACAATTAGTTTGTGTAATGATGAATACGAATGTACCACCTTCATCTGCCTTATTTAAAACTTCTTCAGATGAAACAACCACTAAGTCACCTTTATCTGCTGTGATATCACTTCTATCAATGTTAGATGAACAACCCACTAAGCTAAATGTAATGGCTACACCTAATACAAATTTAAATAACTTATTCATTTCCCTTAGCTCCTTCATCTAAGAAACCATATTTAATTAGTTCTTCAACAATTTGATCTTCTTCTAATGCTCCAACTACTGACCCAGCAATTTCACCAGCAATCACAAAGTAAGTTGTAGGTGTATATTCAATAGGGAAGATCGCCATAAGTGCATCATATCCTTCAGGTTCATTCACTTCTACTTCGTCTAATACAACATGCCCAATCTTCACACCATATTTCTTATTATACTCCGGTACTAGCTTACCATAAGCTAAACAATGAGAACATGTAGTAGTTCCTAAATACACTACAAATGTTTCATCATTCTCAATCTTCTCTACCACTTCTGTAGCCGAATAATTATATTCATATGTTTCTTCTTTTCCACATCCAGTTATTGTTACTAATGTAAATAGTGTTAATACACATAATAAAAATTTCTTCATTTTTTATACCTCCTAGTACTTGATAATTATAGTATAAAAAGGTAGGTTTGTAAATTGAATGAGGTACAACATTCCTAAAATACACAATGAATTACAAATAAAATGACTTACCTTACGATAAGTCATTTCATTTTATAAATCTACATCTATACGTTTACCACCATGAGCAATTTTACTTGCAGCACTAGCAGCAATTGCACCAACAATATCATCTAAGAAGGTATTTACTTGTGGACCTTCATGATTATTTAATTTAGAGATAATACCAATCTTTTCTTTATCAATATATCCAAAGTTAGTAAGTGCAATAGATCCATATAGATTACAAATACCATATGCTACTACTTCATCTAATCCATATAGAGGTTCATCATTACATAACATTGATTGAAGTTCTTCATAAGGTAATTTACCTTCCTCTGCCATAATATCTACTGCAATACCAGTTAAGATAGCATTTTGTACTTCATTCTTTTCTAATACACTACGAACCGCTGCCTCACATTCCTCAATTGATAGATTAGGAACATATTTACTTTGTAGAAACATAACACAATCAGCAATATCACGTAATTCTACACCTCTACTTTTAAGTAGATTAATACATTTTTCTGTTAGTTTATAGTTTACCATATTCTTTAGCAATTCTAGCACCAAGCTTAGCGTTATTGAATACTAATTGAATATTTGAATCTAATGATTCTCCACCAGTAATTTCTTTAACCTTAGCTAATAAGAATGGTGTTGTATCCTTTCCTTTAATACCTTGTTTCTTAGCTTCTACTAATGCTTCTTCAATAGCTTTATTAATAACATCTTTATCCATAGAAGATTCTACTGGAATAGGGTTAGCAATTACTAAACCACCATCTAGTTTCATATCCCATTTAGCCTTCATGATAGCAGCAATTTCTTCAGGAGTATCAACTTGATAATCTAAATCTAAACCACTTTCTCTTGTATAGAAAGCAGGTAATTCCTTAGTTTGGTAGCCTAATACTGGTACACCTTTTGTTTCAAGATATTCTAGTGTTAAAGGTAAGTCTAAGATAGCCTTAGCACCAGCACAAATTACACATACATTAGTCTTAGCAAATTCATCTAAATCTGCACTAATATCAAATGTTTGTTGTGCTTCACGGTGAACACCACCAATACCACCAGTTACAAATACTTTTACACCTGCATGAGCAGCGATAATCATAGTAGTAGCCACTGTTGTAGCACCCCATTCCTTCTTCGCAATAATAACAGGTAAGTCACGTCTAGATACTTTCGCAATACCTTTACGTTTACCGAATTGTTCGATTTCATCTGGTGTCATACCAACAACACATTCTCCATCGATAATACCAATAGTAGCAGGCATAGCACCTTCACTTCTAATAATTTCTTCTACCTTTAACGCAGTTTCAACATTTTGTGGATATGGCATCCCATGGGAAATAATAGTTGATTCTAATGCAACAACAGGAATTCCTTTTTCCATTGCTTCTTTAATGTGATCATTTACTCTTACTAACATCTACAGCTTCCTCCATTCAAATTTAAAAGTACTTCTTTTTTTCTCTAACAACTCTTTATTAAGTTGTTGATTCACCGTTGTTTCTGATTGTAATGCTAATACTGCATTAGTCATCGCATATTCAATCATATCTTTAGAGCTCATATTGTGGTAGCTACCATATACTATCCCTGCCATACAAGCATCTCCTGCACCACTAGCATTTACCATTTCTTGTGGTGTTATTTGTACCAAATACCTTTCATCACTATTTTGATAATACATCCCTTTATCACCTAATGAAATACATACATGACGTACTCCTTTAGCCAACAAAGTATCACCAGCAGCACATAATTCTTCTAGTGTTCGAATTTTTTTACCTACCATTGCTTCTGCTTCATATATATTAGGTTTACAAGCATAAATATTCTTTAAATGATCTTTAATCTTTTCTGTTTTCTCTATTGATAACGGATCAATAAAAATCCTTGCATCCACATGATTCATTACATAGCTTATTATCTCTTCACTAAGATTTGTATCCATTACTAATATATCATCTTTTGTGATTTGCTTCAAATACGAATCAATAGATTTTTCAGTTAATTTGAAAATGATTTGATTATCACATATAGCTACATACATATCACCATCATTAATAACTGCCAAGTAAGTAGATGTCTTTTCATCATCCACTACTAATGAATCACTTAAATCAACATTCAATGATTCTAAATGCTCCATCAGCTCTTTCCCAAACGCATCATTACCAAAAGCACTCATGAATTTAACTGGTAAGCCAAGTCTTGCTAAAGATTCTGTAACGTTTCTTGCTACCCCACCATGGACCGTTTGTACTGTACCGATGTTTGAATCACGTAGATTGATTGTACTTCGTGAAATTCCATAAATATCCATATTAGCTCCGCCTAATACATATATCATTTAATCACACCCTTTTGAATATCTAATTATACCATACTTCCCCTATCTTTCAATACACTATATCATATAAGAAAAATAATCCGAATTATCGGATTATTTACTCATTTTATTTTTAAGCATCGCCTTCATATCTTCATAACTATCTTCCATCTCTTCTTCTAATTCTTGGTATCCATCTTTCATTGACTCTGCAATCTTATCGACATCAATACCATTTTCCTTAGCTTTCATTTTCATTTCTGTCATTCCCTCTTCAATTGTTTCTCCCATTTCATATAATTTATTCTTTAATTTCTTAGGTTCATTCATAATTATCGCTCCTTTATATTGATAGTATATCCACTATCAATAAATTAATACTGCAACAAAAAGAGAACAGAAACATTCTTATATTAATACTAGTTTATTCTTTTCAGTTAATTAACTTTTCTAAATAATATAATCTTTTATCTTGCGGTACCTGTAAAGCATCCATAGCTTCTTCTGTTGTTAGCTTTAAGGTTTCCATTAGACTTCTGAGATTTTGTAGAGTTCCTTCGTTTAAACCTTCAATAAGTCCTTCTTCTTTTCCTTTCGTTCTCTCTACCTCAAATAATCTCTTCATTGATTCCAACATATTTATCTCCTCCTGATTTTCTTCTATCTCAAATTCTTTCCCCGTTAACTCTCTTAATAATAATGCACTCTCTCTATCTACCTTCGTATACTCAATATCACTATCTCGTAATACCTCTCTCCCTTCCTTTGCTTCTCCACATCTCTTTATAAATCGTAATACTTTCCTTAAATCTTCATCATATCTATCTAATTCCTCTTCACTCATATCATATGGTGATATCACCACCATCTTAAAGTCAGGTAGTATCTCTAATATCTCTTCATCACTGACATCATATAATTCCTTCAAGCTCATTGGTTCATCCCATGGTCCCTGTACCCAGCTTAACACTACCATTAATACTGGCTTCACTTTTGTGTCTTTACTTACTCCACTTAAGAACTCATTAGTATCCTTATACTTCTTCTTTTCCTTTTCTCGTATCTGCTTATTGTAGTTTAATACAGCATAACTAAGTACTCGTAGTGGCATTAGATAATCGATATACGTTTGATTCTCTAATCCAATTAAGATACTAATCATATGATCATTTTCTTTTATGATTGCTTCTTTCATAATATCTTGGTATTTTTGGGTATATGGTAACACTTCATCACCC
>JAFXJJ010000084.1 GCA_017532345.1 Erysipelotrichales bacterium | reverse complement strand
ATACGAGTTAATGCTTCAACCATACGTTCTTCACTGATAATACCAGTCTTATAAGCGTTAAGCATAGTATTATAGTCTTCATCTGGATCATTGAAGAACAAGAACATATCACAACCGGCATTGATTGTAGCAGGAAGCATATCTACACGCTTCATAACGTCAGTCATACCAACCATGTGAGAAGCATCAGTAACAACCATACCATTGAATCCTAATTTATCACGTAATAAACCATTCATGATTTCAGGACATAATGTAGCTGGTAATAATTCTTCATCAGTAATACCAGGTTTAACATCTCTCATGTAGTTAGGCATTAAGATATGTCCACCCATGATAGCATCTAGTCCATTATCAATTAATGTTTTATAAACATGACCATATGTAGCCATCCATTTTTCTTCATTAAATTCATTAATATTATTAGATACGTGAGCATCACGATAGTCTTGTCCATTACCTGGGAAGTGCTTAGCACAAGCAGCCATACCTTCAGTTTCATGAACACCATCCATATATGCTTTACCCATATTAGCAACTAATTCATGGTCATTACCAAATGCACGTGCTAATACTTCTGCACATTGCCAATTATATGTGATATCTACTACTGGAGCAAATGTCATGTTGCACCCTGTAGCATAAGTTTGAGCACCAGATACACGACCCATTGCACGTGCATAATCTGCATTACGAGTAGCACCTACTTTAATTCCAGAACCAACAAATGTACCATCTGGACATACACCATTACCACCTTGTTCAGGGTTACATGCGATAAAAATAGGAACCTTAGCATATTTTTGTAAAGTTTTATTTTGTTCTAATACTTTAACACCAGGCATTGCATTATAACGGCAACCACCTAAATGATACTTCTCCATTAATTCTTTTAAATATTCTTCATCTTGACCAGCTGTTAATTGGAAAAATAATTGACCAACTTTTTCTTCATCACTCATTCCAGCAATTGTGTCTTCAACCCACTTAATATCTTCATCAGATAAGAAGTAAGGCATAGCTTTTAAATTAACCATATTAAATTATACCTTCTTTCCTCTAGCACATAGCTTTCTAATAATATAATACAACATTTGAAAGCGCTTGTATACATCAAAATCGAGATTATATTCACATTAATTATATTAAAATAAGCAGCTATAGCTCAATACATCTCGAACTACAACTGCTTATTAATTATTTATTATTCCAAAATTTCCTGAATCATTTTAGCTTTCTTTCGTCTCTTTTCTTCATACATGTTTTGGTCAGCAATATCAATTAATACACTTAAATCCTCAATTTCTCTTGCTCTATATTTAGAACCTCCAACACTAGTAGAAAGAGTAAAGCTATACATCTTAGAATCATTTATTTTCTTAATTGATGCTAGCACATTTTCCACAAATTCAGTGACTTCTTGCCCGTTTTGATAGCTCCCAAATACTACAAATTCATCTCCGCCATATCTCATCGCAAGCATATTGTCCGAGATATTCACACGAATACAATCAGCCATCAACTGAATTAAAGTATCACCTGCTTCATGCCCCATAGCATCATTAATCTTCTTTAATCCATCTAAATCAAAGAAGACAATAAACACTTTGCCATCAATTTTAATCATTTCTTCTAAAAAGCCTTTAGACTCATTATAGAAGCCAGCACGATTATATAGCTTTGTAAGCATATCATATGACCATACATTGTTTAACTTAATCACAGCATCCTCTAATAATAGCCAACGACGTGTATTTTCTAATGAGACTGCCAAACTCATAATTAATGAATAATATAAACTTGTTTCTGCAATTTCACCGACATTTGAACTTATCCAATATCCATAATAACATTTTTGATAGAAGACTGGTGTGATTATATATACTTTACCGCTAGCTTTCTCAGTACATTCTTTAGGTAAAACTAACCCTTTCGAAAACTTACCATAAGATGTAAATTCTCCATCTTCATATGCTAACGGAATATATATTTCATCCGTATAGGTAGTATTAACTTGCATAATATCAATATTTGTTCCTAGATTCTTTTCAGGCATACGGAACACCTTATCATTGTCGCACAAACAAAGATAGAAACTAGATGTTGGTGTTACTAAAATATATTTCTTCAATATTTCAATAATGGAATCGACACTCTTCACATTAGCAAGTTCAGATGACATATGACGATTTATATCAGTCATTGTTTCAGTTGTTAATTGATATGAATTGTATTTTGCTTTCAATAATGGAACATCTATAGTACTTTCTCTATCACAACCACAACTACCTCGATTTTCAAAAGTACATGGTATCACATGTGTTTCATATTCCTTACCATCAATTAAAGCTAATACTTCTTGCAATGCTTTTCTTCCTACTTCATGTTGATTCTTATCAACTGTGGCTAATGGTGGAATATTAATCAATGAACTCTCACCATTATCAAAACCTACAATCTTAACATCTTCTGGTATTCTATAACCTTTCTTCTGTAGAACCTCCATAGCTCCTAACGCTGTTGCATCATTCCCACAAATTATACATTTAAGGTCTTCTCCATTATCAATGAAGTGTTGAACTGCTTCACGTCCTGATTGCATATTAAAGAAGCCATTATAAATATGCGATTCTTCTACTGGAATATTATGTTTTGTAAGAGCATCTTTATAAGCTTGTAGACGAACTGCTGCTTCTTGACTTAATGTAACTGGCCCAGAAATATAGTGGATATTTCGTTGTCCGTGCTCAAGTATCATATGCTCCATAACTTCCATTTCCGCATCATAGCTAGAAGTCTTAACACAGCTCATTCCTTCGATTTCACGATCTATACTAACACAAGGAATATTAGCTTCCTTAAGTGCAGTTAGTAAATGTTTAGATGCTGGTGGGTAATGAATAGTATTCATAACCACAATTGCACCATCAAACTCTTTAAAATCTGGTAATTCGAATAATGAATATGCGCCTGCTACGCTTTCCTCTGTATCACGCATTCCTACATAATTTGTAAATACAAAAAGATTAACTCCTATTTCTTTTGCCGCCAAAGTTAATCCCTCTAATATTTTCTTTTGGTTATCCATATTAATGGCACTTAATGCAACTGCGATTTTCTTGCCCATAACATTATCCTACCTTAGTTATACTTAACTATAATTAATATACCTAATATATTTGTATAAGTCAATTAACATACCCAAAGAAAAAGAAGGATTTTGAATCCTTCTAGAACTTACTATTACGTATAATACTCTTATAGAAATCTACACCCATAGGTAATGCACCTTGATAGATATTTTCATTTAATCCATGGATACTAGCGTATTGTTGTGGATTAATGTAAAGTGGTGCAAAACGAATACAGTTATCGCTAACTTCAGTATAATATTTCGCATCTGTTCCACCAGTCATTACGTATGGACATACACCAATACCTGGATAAACTTCCGCAGCTACTTTCTCAACTAAACGGAATGGTTTTCCCATATAGTTAACGATAGGACATGGTGAATCCTTGTAGATTACCTCAGTTTCAATATCATATTTCGCTGCAACCTTACTAATTAATTCAATACTTGCTTCATCATCTTGATGTTGAATAAAACGCATATTTCCAGTTACATACGCTTCTTGTGGTAATACATTTAAACCATCACTACCTTTAGCTGTAGTGAATGCAATTGTTGTATGAAGCATTGCACCAGCTGCTGATGAAATAGATGGTAATAACTTAAGTAATAATGGTTTGAATAACCACATATTCGCAAAGATCAGCTTCATTGGGAAATTCATATTAGGAGCCATACGTCTGAACATTTCTTCCACTGTAGGAGTAAACTTAGATGTAAATGGATGGTGATTCTCAACATCTAACATAAACTTAGCTAAACGAACTAACGGTGTGTTCTTAGTTGGAGCACTGGCATGTCCACCTTTACCTCTAGCTGTGAAGCGAACATCTCCATATCCCTTTTCAACAACACCTACCATACCATAGGTACCTTTTACGCCACCTACTGGTTCTTCAATAATCATACCACCTTCATCTAGTACTAACGCTAAGCGAACACCTTGTTCCTTTAAGTAAGCAACTGTTGCTGGAGCACCCTCACCAGAGTATTCTTCACTACAACTACTTCCAATATAAACATCACATTCAGGTGTATATCCATCAGCAATTAGTTCTTCAAATGCTGTAAAGATACAGAATAAACTAGCCTTTGTATCAACTGTACCTCTACCCCATACACGACCTTCTTCGTCAATATCACCGCTAAATGGTTCATGCTCCCATGTACCAGTAGCTTCAACAACATCTTGGTGACTCATAAGTAGGATTGGTTCATGATTACCAGCACCAGGCCATTTATAAAGTAAGCTACCATTAAACTCATGCTTCTCACAAACCTTATGTACATTAGGGAATAATTCTTCTAATGTTTCATGGAATTTATAAAATTTCGTACGATCTTCATCAAAGCGACTTGAAATAGTTTCTACTTGAATCATTTTCGCAAGTCTCTTACCATACTCTACACTTCTTTCACTTGTATCTAATTTAATCTTAGTGTTCATTGCTGGAGTAGGTTCTAAACGATATGCTCTAACTACTAAAACAGTTATTAATACTACTACTGCAACTAATACAGCAAATAATCCCCACATACTCTATACCTCCTATAATAGTTTCTTTTTAAATAAGATAAATCCAATTGCTAGTGCTAATGCACCACTCGGAATCATCAAAATACTTGTTTGATTAATCATAGATGGAACAGCAATACATAAGACACTCATTAATATAAATGGTACTACCGCAATCTTTGGACTCTTTAAGAAATACTTTAAGCCTAAAGCACCAAATAATGCTGGTACTACATTATTGAAAGCTGGTAACAATACTTCACTTTGTAGTACTGGTTGTAGAGGAATTAAACAAATAACCCCTACTAAAATTACTAACATAGTTACAATAGAGCTTACTGAAATCGCAATAGTTGAAACGATTTCAAGTTCTGTAGTTCCTACT
This sequence comes from Erysipelotrichales bacterium, assembly GCA_017532345.1. Classification (GTDB taxonomy): domain Bacteria; phylum Bacillota_I; class Bacilli_A; order Erysipelotrichales; family Erysipelotrichaceae; genus SIG230. The sequence continues at coordinate 21,310 of JAFXJJ010000084.1, read as the reverse complement.
TCTGTGCCTGCGATATCACGAGCATTCATAGCTACTGGAATCTTCATGTTTGTGACATTACCTGTTAAGAACGAAATGTAACTACCACCTACACCAAGCATTGGTACATAGATTAAGAACTCTACAATAGCCATTGGAATATATAGAATACCTACCTTTGCAAAGCCTGCTAGGAAGCTTTCAAAATTAGGAATAACACCATTCATCATACCAAAGACAAATGGAACAGCCACTAATACAATTACTGCCACAATCAGTGTAAAGCGACCTAAACGATGTAAATCATTATTAAACTTTTGGAAATATAATTCCTTATCTTTGTTTTCCATCACTCACACCTCCTATAACATCATATTCAAAATCACTACAGCAGCCATACCAACTAACATACTAGCAGCAAGATCAAAATTCTCTAATGATTTCATATTCTTCTTTTGTACTAAATAATCAAAAATAAGCATTACTCCACCAGATACAGCAGCTGTAAATAATGGAAGAATATCACTACCTTCACGAGGGAACGCTTTACCTATATAAGCACCAATAAAGGCTGCACATAAACCTACGAACATTGCGATTGTCGCATAGTCACCAAAGCTAGGTTCATTACTCTTTTCTTTCTTAGGAGCTCGTTGCAGCTTATTAGAATATCCCTTTAAGAAGAAAATACAACAGAAGATTCCTCCTAAAATACCAATAGTCATTACAAGTGCAATAGTAGTAAATACTTCAACATTTAATTCTTCTAAACGAAGTCCACTTAACCCTGCACTTTGAGCTGCAATTTCCGCAACATTCAATTCATATTGAAGTGATCCAATTACCGATAGACGTAACCAAGATAGTGGTACACCTAAAGACCCACTTAATGCAACTACCCCTAACAAAATACTGATAGATGGTAATAGTGTGAAAGTTGCACTAGAAGTAATAGTCTTCTTTAACTTTTCTTTATCCATCCCTAATTCTAAACCAGCTTTATAGCTCTTTATTAAGAATACAAAGCACATTACTGTTACATACGTCAAAACAGCAGCTACGATTAAATAAAATGTACTGGAATTGACTGCACTTAAATATTCATTCATAATAGTATCCTCCCTATTTATGTTACTAATAGTTTACCATGTAAATTAACGCAATGCTAGTTATTTAATATTTGTACTTATCTGATTGCCCCATCTGCTGCTAAGTCTTCAAATAAATCAGCTATTGGATCCCCTGTAGATTGTAATGTAGCTGCACTAAATGGTACACCTGATGCAGCTTGAGGATATACTCCTACAGTATGATCTACAAAGTACTTATCAAAGCCAGATGCTTTAATTTCTTCAATACTTAAATCTTTGGTTAGTTGATATAGTAATGTACTAACCATTTCAATATGATTTAATTCTTCGGTGCCAATGTCAGTTAACATCGATTTCCCCATATTTATTGGCATTGTATATCGTTGTGACAAGTAGCGTGTTGCTGCACCCATTTCACCATCAGGTCCACCTAGTTGACTAATAATAATGCCTGCTGCCTTAGCATTAGGCTTCTTAATATTAATTGGATATTCTAATTTCTTTTCATAAATCCACATTATCTACACACCTCCCATGGCCAAGGTTCATTTACATAACGCTCATAATCTCCTTCATCGCAAATACTTAATGGACCATATTCCTTCACATACATAGCACGTTCTTTTTCATACATCTCTAACAATTGATTACGATATCCAAGTGCTTCTTGACAATCAGGATAAGCATCTAAATATAATGAAATCTCTATAACTGCAAATGACAACATTTGCAGCTTTAATAATGCATCTTGCTTCTTATACACGACAATTACCTCTTTCAAATGGTTTATCTAATTCTTTAAAAATAGTCGCTTTAAAAAAGCCTACATCAATAGGATATACATCTTTAAATTCTTGTTTAGGTACATATCCCATAGCTAATGGCATACCTTGTATTCCATCACATGAACTATACATTCTTTCACCCTTTCTATTCATAGTTAATCTATGAAAGATATTATTTATTCATTAGGCATGTTTCCTTCATAAATAAAGTATTATTATTTCATTAATCCATATGTAAGAAATTTAGAATCAAGCTAATAATAATCTCCTTATCCTTTGCTTTTGATTCCGCAACCATTAACGTAATGGCAACTAAAGCACTATCACTTATAATCTTACGACCATCTTTGAATAATAAGTTGTTTCTATTTAGAAATTCTAAGAACAGAGTAGCTCCAATTCGTTCACATCCATCATTAAATACATGATCTTTGATGATGAAATACAGTAGATTTGCTGCCTTTTCTTCCGTTGTTGGATATAATTCGGTATCAAATACATTTTGGAATACATTTCCTAATACTCCTTTTAAGTTTTCCTTGTTCTTTTTCTTGTCCAAATAAGGAGAATTCTCCTTTGAAAGACATGTTGTTAATCAGATTCCAACAATGTTCCTCTGTAATATATATACTCAGTAGTTCCATTAGGTCTACTGACGCATTGATGGTCATAGCTATCTAATAATTCTAATGCCTGTGTATATTAGTTATCTACATAGAGCACATCTTGTGTATCAATATTAAAGGCACCTGCGATAATACTCGATGTGATTTCTACTGTTTTTTGTAAGTACTGTAATCTCTTTTCGTTAATTGCTGCACCCTTAATCATGTAATCTTTCAATACTTTGGTTGCCCATTTTCTAAACTGAATACCTCACTTAGATTTTACACGATACCCTACTGAGATAATCATATCTAGATTGTATATTCTACCTAATATGTTTTTCCATCAGATGCAGTATGTGCAAATTTTGCACATACTTCTTTTTTACTTAATTCTCCATCTTTTAAGACATTAGTTAAATGTCTTGTTATTCCTGTTCTATCTACTTCAAATAATTGAGTCATCTGTGCTTGTGTTAGCCAAACCATTTCGTCCTTCACATTCACTTCTAATTGCAATTCACCATCTTCAAATAATACAATTTCATTTTTCATAATTTAATCACCTCTACATTACTATTAGTCGCCTAACAATAAATGCCCAAAGTTTTAATGAAAAAAGCTAAATTTTTAGAATAATCTTGTATTTGTTTACATATTCTCGTATACTAAAAGTAGTAATAAATATAAAATATACTTTACAATTCATTAATGTTATACATGTTATCTAGTCCGTTCGGTTTAGACTTTTTGACTATCCATTAGTGAACAACTATCATTTTAATGTCATTGGGAGGAACTATAATTATGAAAAAGAAAATGACTAAGAAGAATAAAGCGTCCTTGTACGGTCTTTTGTTGATTGTCGCAATGATTTTCATCGCAGGATCTATTTGGACAGTATCACAAGCTAATGAAATGATGATTACGACTCTGTCTAATCAAACTGAGTTATTGAGAAATTCAGATGAATTTGAATTTGCTTCCAAGTATTTAACGACAGAAGTGCGTGCTTATGCTAGTACTGGCGATAAGATGTACTATGATGATTATTGGAAAGAAGTAAATGTTGACAAGAGACGTGAAACTGCTGTTGAAAATATGGAAAATATTGGATTAACAGATGAAGAAGTAGCTATGATTGAGAAAATTTCATCTATTTCTAACGGTTTAATTCCACTTGAAGAAGAAGCTATGAAGTTAACAGACGAAGGTGACTTAACAGGTGCTATGGCTATTCTTTATGGTGAAGAATATACAGCTGGTGTTTTAGAAATCGAAGCTATTACTGAGAAATTTGATGCTGCAATAAATGCTCGTGTTACTGCAGAATTAGCTGCTGAACAAAAAACATTAACTAGAGTTAATATGGTTACTATTATCGCTATTATTGCTTCAGTTATCGTTGTTCTTTTAGTAGTACGATTTGTTTTAAGTGAACTTATTACTCCTATTGGTAAAGTTCAAAGTATTACTGAAGAACTTGCAAAGGGTAATTTAAATGTTGAATTTGATATGGAAGCTGACACTACAGAAATCGGATTAACAGTTAATGCAGTTCGTGAATTACAAGACTTCCAAAAAGCTGTTATTGAAGATGTTGAATACTTACTTGGTGAAATGGCAGAAGGTAACTTCCGTCTTGCAACTAGATGTGAGGAAAAATATGTTGGTGATTATCGTGAAATTTTATTAAGTATGCGTAAATTAAACCGTCGCTTAAGTGCTACTTTATTAGAAATCTCTCAAGTAGCTGAGCAAGTAGATTCAGGTGCTGATCAAGTATCTGCTGGTGCGCAAGCATTATCTCAAGGTGCTACTGAACAAGCTGCTTCTGTCGAAGAATTAAGTGCTACTATTGCGGAAGTATCTGATCACGTTAAAGATACTGCAGATAATGCAACTGAAGCTAGTGGATTATCTAACTTAGCTGGTCAAGGTGTAATGAGTAGTAATGAGCAAATGCATCAATTAATTGCTGCAATGGATGAAATCACAAATACATCTAATGAAATTAGTAAAATTATTAAGACAATCGATGATATTGCCTTCCAAACAAATATCCTAGCATTAAATGCCGCAGTAGAAGCTGCAAGAGCTGGTGCTGCTGGTAAGGGATTCGCCGTAGTAGCAGATGAAGTTCGTAACTTAGCTAGTAAGTCTGCTGAAGCTGCTAAGAATACAACTGCTTTAATTGAAAACTCAATTGTCGCGATTAACAATGGTGCTAAGATTGCTAATGAAACAGCTATGTCATTAAACGATGTAGTTTCTCAATCTAGTGAAGTAGATTCTAAGATTAAGCAAATTGCTGAGGCTAGTGAAAAACAAGCAGTTGCAATTGCTCAAATCACAATGGGTATCGAACAAATTAGTGCTGTAGTTCAAACTAACTCTGCAACAAGTGAACAAAGTGCTGCTGCTAGTGAAGAGTTGAGCGGACAAGCCAATATGATGAAAGAATTAATTAATCAATTTAGATTAAGAGATGATTCTTAGTATTTGATTTATAATTTCAGTTTAAAAGAGGTCGAGAAATCGACCTCTTTATTGTTGATATATTAAACATAATAGTTATCTAAAGTAATATATTCATTCTTAAATGACATCGTACAAAAAAGCAGATTTCTCTGCTAATTTTATTTATTCCCATAATACAAATCAATATATCTATTAACCATTATTTCCATGAATAGCTCTAGCTTATACCTACCCGCATTACAGTCAAATTGGTCACCAATCGTAATGATTTTATGAAAGTAATTCGCAAAAAAAGGTTTATTATCTTGTGTAACAAGAATCAATCGAACATGGCGTTCCCTAAATACCTCACCAATTTCTCTGTTTTGAAGAAGATATTGACCGTTCATTGAGAAAACAACTATCAATGAATCTTTAGGACATTGCTTTGCAACATCCATATGCATAATAGCTGAGTCATATGAATGAACATACTTCCCTGCAAGAATTAAACTACGTTGTGCATTTTGAGCCAATAAACCTGGAAAATTATGTCCTAAAAAATACACGTTTTCATTCTCATGTATTTCTTTAACTAATTCATCAATTTCTTCTACATTCATTTTTTCTTCCATATTTTGTAATGCATTAACAACATTATCTACATATGCTTTAAATGGTCTAACCATATCGAAATCAATGTCCTTTAAGTTGATTTTAAATGCATCAACCACATTACTATCATCTGACATACGTTGTTTTAAATCATTAAAGCTTTCGCATCCAATGTTTCTAGCGAAACGACTAATTGATGCTGTTGATGTATATGTATTAGCTGCCAAATCAGAGATTGTTAGCTTGTCTATTTCATAAATGTTTTGAAGTATATAACTAGCGATATTCTTATTAATATCATCATCCACTCTGCTATTCACTAAATTCTGCATGCGGTTAATTAATTGTGTATCCATATAATTATCCTCCAGTCACTCAACTATTTTATCACTCTTTTCAAGATTTGAAAACCTTGCAAGAAAATAGACATCATAATTGATGTCTATTGAATACTATGATTCGTTAATAAATAATCTAAATATTCATTTAATGTTTTATCTAAATCTTCATATGTATTTAATTTAGATAACTTTTCTTTTACACGATGACTATTAGGAATCCCCTTCACGTACCATAATGCATGTGAACGCATTTGCGACATTGCTACCGCTTCGGATGAGCGAATTGCGATTAATCTTCTAGCCATTTCCTTGCAACTTTCAAAACGTTCAGCAATAGCTACCGCAGGTATTAATTCACCTGTTTCTAAATAAGTGACACATTCCTTGACTAGCCAAGGATTACCAAGTACTCCTCTTCCAATCATAACTGCATCGCAACCTGTTTCATCAAGCATACGTTTAGCATCTTGAGGACTTCTAATATCACCATTACCAATTACTGGAACCGATACAGCTTCTTTTACTTGACGAATATAATCCCAATTAGCTTTACCTTCATACATTTGTTGACGTGTACGACCATGTACTGCAACAGCTTTAACACCAGCAGCTTCCATTGCTTTCGCAAACTCTACTACATTAATACGCTTCTCATCCCAACCAATACGAAACTTCGCAGTTACTGGGCGATTCACATTCTTAACGATTAGCTCTACCGCTTCTTTCGCAGCATCAGGAGTCAGCATCCATTTAGCTCCTCCACCACTTTTATTAACCTTACCAGCAGGACAACCAAAGTTAACATCAATAATATCAGCATCACAATACTTATCAACTAGTATTGCGCCTTCTTTCATAACTTCCTTATCGCCACCAAATACTTGCATTGTTAATGGGTGTTCTTCACTATGAGTTTCAAGCATTCTCATCGTTTTCTTATTATCATAAAGTAATCCATTAGTACTAACCATTTCGGCATAAATTAAGCCTGGATTCATTTCCTTTACGACACTTCTAAACGCTTGATTAGAAATACCTGCCATAGGAGCAACAACTATTTGATTTTCTAATTCAACATCAGCAATTTTCCATTTACTCATTGTCTAATTTCCTTTTGTTTGCTTCGTTCAATTCATAGAAGCGGCGTAATACTTCATCATTCATAGCTTGAAGCTCAGCTCCCGAGAATTTATAAGCTGTATTACAGAATTGACAACAAATCTCACATCCATCTGTTTCTTCAATCATTTCTGTACGATCTTTATTTGTTAATGTATAAAGTGCATTACTCATTCTTTCACGTGAGCAACCACACTTCCAAGCAATATCTTTTTCTTCTAGTACTTCAATGTCTTCAGAAATACGTTTAAAGATATCATATGGTGTTTCTCCATTATGAATCATTTCGGATACTGGAGGCAACTTACTAATAGCTTCTTCCATGAATGCGATATCTTCATCAGTAGCTTTAGGTAATACTTGAAGAATTAATCCACCTGCTGCTAATACTGAATTATCTACATCTACTAAACATCCCACTGATACAGCACTTGGTGTTTGTTCACTTACAGTAAAATAGTATGCGAAATCATCACCAATTTCACCACTAACTAAAGGTACTTGACCAACGAAATCATTCTTTAAGCTCATACCTTTAATAACCTTTAAAGTACCTTGATTACCTACAGCAATACCAACTGCTAGTTTCTTAGTATCATTGTATTCATAATGTACTTCAGGGTCACTTACAAAACCTCTAACAGTTCCATCGGCTCTAGCATCTACTAAAATCTTACCGATTGGACCACCACCATTAATCTCAATATTTAGGTGTTCACTCTCATCCTTAAGCATACCGCCACCCATAATAACACCAACAGACATTACACGACTTAATGCAGCTGTAGCTGTTGGCCAAGTATTATGAAGCTTACGTGCTTCATCACTTAAATTTGTAGTTGAACAAGCAAATACTCTAAAGTTATGCTTGTTGTCAATTCCTCTTATTAAAATATCTTTCATATATCTCACATCCTCATAGCACTAATAGTATACCTTAATTTCATGAAAAAGCAATGAACAACAGCATATTTTCAGAAATCTTGTACATACTACTTTATAGAAAGTGAGGAACTAAAATGAGTCCAAAAGAATTAAGTTATATTGATGATTGTTTAGGTCATTTAGAATTCTTAAAAGTATTATGCCAAGATTTAGAAAGTAATGTTACTGATAAAGAAATGAAAAAGCTAATTAAAGAAATGTCTACAAAATTTGAAGAACAGTTCACAACAATTTATGGATTAATTGGAGGTGAAGAATAATGGAAGATAGATATTTAGTAGAGAATCTATTAAACATGACAAAAGCCATGGTAGAGTTATACCAGCATGCTGCCATTGAGTCACCAACTGACAATATCCACCAAGAGTTCTCGACATTACTTAGCGATACATTATGTATGCAACATGAAATCTATACAGCTATGAGTGAAATGGGTTGGTATAAAACAGAAAAAGCTGAAAAGAAGCAAATTACAAAGACTGTTTCTAAATACGCTTCAAGTAATTAATACAAAAAAAGATTATACAGTGAGTATAATCTTTTTACTTTATATTAGAATTGTAGTCTTCTACTTTCTTTCTCATTAAATACTGGTTCTCCAAAGATATGCATCAACCATTTAAAGCATAATTCAAACCATTCTGCTACTCTTAAATCATACATATTAGCACTTCCATTAGATGATGATTCATTAGCCATTGACATTCCATGTGGACCAAATTGGAATGTATGGCATTCATATGGAATACCTAATTCTGCGTACTTTCCAAGTAACTCAATACTAGTTGTAGTTAATAAGTCTTCACAAGTATTAAATAAGAATAATGGAGTTGTTTCTTTAGTTAGCTTAGATACTAAGTTTAATTTATCAGCATCTTCTTTCGTATATCCTTCACCTAGCAGCATATTCATGAACTCAATCATTCTTGGGTGATTCTCCATTCCAGGCATTGCGAATGATAATGCTGGATAACCAAGAATCATTGCATTTGGTTTATTTTCACCATAAATGGTAGTTGATGTAACTACATGCCCACCTGCTGAGAAACCAATACAAGCAATCTTATCAGGATCGATATTCCATTCCTTCGCATGTTCACGTAAGTATCCAATGGCCCATGATAATTGATGAGGTTGTACGAATCCTGTACCATCACTACCTACTGAATAGTTAAGCACAAAAGCATTCATACCTTTTGCTGCAAATGATAGTGCAACTGGAGTCCCCTCTCTTGGTGCAAGATATACATAACCGCCACCTGGACAAACAATAATAGTTGGACGTTCACTAACTTGACCAAATGTAAGATCCTCATCCCAAATAAAGCCATCCATCCAAGCATTCTTCCCCATTGGACATTCTACTCTTACTATTTTCATATTAATCTCCTTTTTATTATCATTATTTAAGTTCCTTCATATAATAAAATTATAACACACAATCAAAGAAAATACCTTAACAAATTACTTACTATAGAAATTATACTTATCTTGTGTTATAATACATTAACAAAGGAGGGGTTCCTATGAAATTGATATTAGCTATAGTATCTGATGATGATTGTGCTGAAGTTTGTTCTGCATTAACTAAAGACAAATTTTCTGTTACTCGTCTAGCAACTACTGGAGGTTTCTTAAAGAGTGGTAACTCAACATTAATCTGTGGTGTAGAAGATGAGAAAGTAGATACTGTAATTAACATAGTTTCTCAACACTCTCGCAAACGCACTCAAATTGTTCCTTCAAGTAGTTCATTTGATGTAGGTCGCTACGGATCATATCCTATTGAAGTACAGGTTGGTGGAGCAACAATATTCGTACTAGACGTTGAGCAATTTATAAAAATCTAAGGATTGGGTAGCCAATCCTTTTTTCTTACACTATTTATGTTAGATTATTAAATTACTAAACCTTGGATGTATTCAAAAATAATATAATAAGATATAATTAACCTAAAGAAAGCTAGGTGTTTTTATGAATAAATTAATCATTGCCGATACATATTTACACTATGATTTAGAGTGTGATTTATTAAATACAGAGGGTACTGATACAGTAGCTAATTTTGATGTACTTTCACCTCTATCTTATTATACAAAATATGCTAATTCACATTATCTTAGTGAGATGGAAGCATTGTGTGAGATTAATCAACTTCTGAAAAAGAATAGTAGTGAAATATTCAAAGAATTACTTTATACAGCTGGCTTTCAAAAAGAACTATACCGTATTTTAGAAGAACTAAAAAAGAATGGATGTACAGTAGATGAACTACCAACGGATACTGCGATACGCATTGAATTACGAAGAATTCTGACAACGCTTGAACACCTAAATATCAGTGCTAATATCTATCATGATGCATATGAAAATATTAAAGATGTCGACGATTTCAGTAATGCCACTTTCATCAATTACAATCCTACTTCGTACTATGAGAAATGCATTGTAAAGCATATGTGTAAGCATGGTGCCAGTAATATAAAAAAAACTACTGAAGTTACTAATACAACATATCATTATGCCTTAAATATCCGCCAAGAAATTGAAAATGTCGCTTTACAAATATGTGAATTACTGAATATTACTTCCTTTAAGGATATTCAAATACTAGTACCTGATAATTCATATATTCCATATATTTCATTTGTATTTAGTCGCTACAATATTCCTTATTACTCTACTTTAGTGAAGGAAAGCTGTACAGTAGAAAACAACATTAAAGCACTACTAACATTCCTTAAGAGTAAAAGTATGGAAGATTTATTAACATTTATCTTTTCCCCATTACTTAAAGTTTCATATAAAAATGAACTTAGTAGTTATATAAAAGCCTTTGAGATAACTTATGAAGAATTATTTATCCCCTTTAATAAAGTATCATTAATTAACTTTAATAAAGAAATATTCAATAACTTCAATAAGAAAGAATTAATGTATTTAGAAGAAAAGGCCTTATTAGCACAAAATGATTTGCTTCCTATCTTAGCTTCTTTACACTTTGATACTTTATATTCCTTCGTTATGTCTGTGTATAATTTATACCATACTAATGAATACCTATCTGATAATGATAAACGTTATCTATCTACTTTTAAATCTCATTTAGTTCCATTAAAGAAAGCTTTACTATCTTTCTCCTTTAATGATGGTTTATTATATCTAGAAAAAGAATTAGAAAGCATTGCATTACCTTTAACGCGCTACAATAACGTTGTACGTATTTCAACATATACTAAGAGTTATTATAACTGTAACCATACATTTGTAGTTGGTGCTCATCAAAAGAATTATCCAAACTTTACTAGTTTAAGTGGCTTATTTGATGAAGCATTAGTTGCGAATCTTATGAATTATCCTACAATTGATGAACGCTACGCTTCACATCTAGAAGTTTTAAAGAATCATTTATCAGTAAGTAAGAACTTATATATTATGTATCCTGAAAGTGGATTTGATGGAAAAGCTAGAGAATCATCACTAGAACTTGAACTAGCATTTAATATTTCTAAACCTACATATAAAGAATTAATTGAGAATGATATTTATTATTATCCTGAACATCAAATAGCTGATGAACTAGGGAAAGAATTATTACTACCTAATAATAAGATTCGTGGATCTATTACTTCTATTGAACGTTATTTTAAATGCCCTTATCAATATTTCTTGAAGAGTGGATTACATATTAAAGATTTAAATAATCTTACTATTAACGAAACAGCCTTTGGTTCACTTCAACATAAATTCTTTGAAGATATGATTAATGAATATGCGAAAGAATATGTGAATATTGATGAAGCAATGATTGATACATTCTTAAATGATGAATTTACTGCTTATCTTAACTTATATCCTAATAAACAAACAAGTGTTCAAGTTATGAAAGATATTACTAAACGTAACATTTTAAAATCATTAAGTACACTTAAAGACATGGAAGAACATACACGCTTTATTCCTAAAGCAGTTGAATACGAGTTCGATACTACCTATCTAGAACATAATGGTATCACGTTACAATTACGCGGTAAGATTGATAGATATGATACAAATTACAATGGATATCGTATCATTGATTATAAGAGTAGTGAGCATAGTTTCTCGCAAGGTAAATTCCGTAGTGGTACATTACTTCAACTACTAACTTATGCATCAATTATTAAACAAGCATATCCTGATAAGGTTCCGTATGGTATGTATTACTTTTCATTTGCCAATAAAACTTGTGATGATGAGCCATATAAAATTGGTCGTCGCAAACAAGTAATTATCGAAGAACAAGAAACTATCAATACTAATAATCTATTAAATGGATACACCTTCACAAAAGAAGAAATAGAGCTAAATAACTTAGATGATAATGGTGAACATATTAAATCATTATCTATAAATAAAGATGGTTCTATTAAAAATAGTACTCGTAACTACGTGACTTATGAAGAATTAATCGAAGATTTAAATGATATCTATCGTTATTTCATTGATAGTTTATTAAGTAATAATATTTCATGTTCTCCAATCTTAGGTGCTTGTACATATTGTAACTATAATCGTATTTGTGGATTTAAGGGTAGAGAAGCTAAAGAAAAACCATTACCAATCTTTAATGAGATAGAAAAGGAGGATGACGATAATGCCTAATTTCACACCTGAACAATTAGATGTTATTAATGAGACGGGAAAAAATATTACTGTTTCAGCCTCTGCCGGTAGTGGTAAGACTACTGTATTAGTTGAACGTATTATGAAACGTGTACTAGTTGATAATGTACCACTAGACCGCATTCTAGCAATGACATTCACGGAAGCTGCTGCTAGTGAAATGAAGAAACGTTTAGCGAAAGAACTAAACGACCATTTAACGAAAGGTATTTATAATCCTGATATTATTAAGGAACAACTAATTAAATTACAGAACGCCCAAATATCTACAATTGATTCCTTTTGCTTGAGTGTTATTAAAGAGAATTATGCTCATATTGGGTTCAACATTGAACGCTGTGACAATATTATAATGGCCGAAGATGCCCTTCGCTATGAAGCAGAAGCAATGGCAAAAACAATCCAAGAGTATGAAGCTCATCCTAGTTTCATGAAGCTTCGCTTATATGTATCTACAAAAGCTTATAATCAAAGCGAATTAGAAGGTATTATACGTCGATTTGCGAATATTTTTGATGACCAATCACTAGCCTCAATCAAGCAACAAACACATAGTATCTATACTGCTACTAATTTTGCGAGTATGCCTAGTAATACAATTCAAATCATTAAGCAATATTTAACGGGAAGTATTTTCTCACTACAAAATAAACTACAATCATTAGATAACGCATTAGCTAATGAAGAAGATGAGAAAAAATATGCCAAGTGCCATAATGCGATTGATTTAAAAATCCGCAAGCTTGAATTATGTTTGAGCTATTTAGCTAATGACAACTTCTCATATGCAGCTTTCAAACAAGCATATATGGATGCTGTTAATGTTAGATTAGAAACTAATGCTAATGATTTTTACACAAAACTACGTAAAGATATTCATGCTAATGAAGATGGTTTCCTAAATGAATTATATGATGAATCAAACATTATTCATGATTTAAATGAAGATTATGAGATGGTAGACTTACTATTAGATATGAGTTATTCCTATCTTACAAACTTCCGTAATATAAAAGAACGTGAAGCAGTAATGGATTTTTCTGATATGGAACATTATGCTCTTCAAATATTAGAAACTAGTAAAGATGTGCAAAATCATTACAAAGAATTATTCATTGATATCATGGTAGATGAATTCCAAGATTCTTCGTACATGCAAGACCGTATGCTTTCCTTAATCACTAATGGTACAAATATCTTTAGAGTTGGTGATGTTAAGCAATCGATTTATGGGTTCCGTAAAGCTGTACCTGATTTACTTAAATCTTATATTGATAGGCCAACTAACAATGATTCCGTAAAATTCTTACAACACAATTTCCGTAGTAATGAACAAATTATCACTTATGTAAATCAATTATTCCAAGCATTTATGAATCAACAAGGATTAGAAAGTGGATTCAATGATAAAGACATTGCTTTAGTAGGAAGTAAAGCTCAAGAATGCAAAGAAACTTGTATTGAATATCATTCATTAATTACTGATATGAAAGCTACTTCAGATGATGAGAATAATACCAAGAATGAAATACGTGCTAATTATATAGCAAATATGATTGCGAGTGATAAACTAAATACACCAAATAGTAAATGGAGTGATTATGTAATATTACTTCGTTCTCATACAAATAAAAAGCTATTGAAAGATGCCTTTGAAAGCAGAAATATACCTTATTTCATGGATGCGAAGGAAGGCTTCTATAAATCAAATGTTGTTACCAATATAACAAGTTTTCTTCATGCGATTATTGAGCCACATGTTGATATTTACTTCATTGCTATTGCGATATCGCCTTTTTATAAGTTAACAAATAGCGATATTGCGAATGCATATTTAGAAATCAAAAAGCACCAATATTACTCATTCTATGACTATGCGAAAGAATCTAATCATGATACATTCAAACAAATCGCTAATGACTTACAAACACTTAGTAAGCTACCTTCAATTCGTGAAAAACTAGAATATATTTATACGATTTCTAATTTCTATGATGATCACTGTACAATCCAAGAAAGAAACAACTTAGATTTCTTACTTGAGAAAACAGCTAATTTTGAACTTAAGTATCCTAATGCTTTACATAAATTCTTAAACCAAATCGAACAAAGTGAGGATACCAAGAGTTCAGAAGCATTATCACACAATAGTAATGAAGATGTAGTTACAGTAATGACTATTCATCAATCTAAAGGTCTACAATTTAAAAAGGTTATTTATTGGGGTAAAGAAAGTACAGGTATTAATCATAATGGTAGTTTCATTTATGATACTGCAAGCTCAATCGTTTTCCATCACATTGATATGAATAGTAGAATTAGACGTAATTCATTACTATATTCTGCAGTAGCGTACCAAAATAAATTACGTGAAGTTGAAGAAGAAATTCGCTTAATCTATGTTGCTTTAACACGTGCTAAAGAAAAGCTATTTATGATAGCGATTCGTACACAGGCGCAACATGAACAATTAGTTGCTTATCCATTAGTACCAAATGATTTAATTAATAAAGGAAAGTACTTAGATTATATTTACCATTTATCTAGAACATTTAGTTCTAAGTTAATTGCTTTCCGTCAACTTGATGTACATGGTGATAAACTGATTCTTCCCAAAGTCGAGCATCAATATGTTGCTCATATAAGATTAAATGACTATGAGCATCAACCAATCACTTTCACTGCAAGTAGCCATGATATTGAATTATATGAATGGAATGATATGGATATCAACTATGCTGATATTGGTACATTAACACACAGTATCCTTGAACATATTGATATTAGAAAAACATATACTCTTGATGAAATTAAAGCTCTTGCTCCTTCTTTAAATAACGACTTAGCTGATAAGGTGTATTATAAATCAGTTCTAGCATACCTTAACCATCCATTTACTCAAGCCCTTAATAATGATACTATCACTCATGAATTACCATTCATTACAAAAATCGATAATCAAATCACTAAGGGATACATAGATATGGTAGTAGAAAGTGCTAGTGAAGTAATTATTATTGACTATAAAACTGATCGTAATGTAACGAAAGATGAATTAATTACTCGTTACAAAAAGCAATTAGCTACTTATAAAACTGCTTTAGCTAATACTACCAAGAAATTAGTCAAAACATATATTTATTCTCTAACATTAGAGGACTATATTGAGGTATAATATGCAACCTAAATTTCTAACTGTCGATGAATATATCGCATCCTATCCTAATGATATCCAAGCACAATTAAACGAATTAAGAACTATCATTAAGAACACCTCCCCAGAAATTGAGGAAAAGTTATCTTGGGGTGCTCCAACATACTATTACCATGGCTATCTACTTCAATTTGCATGTGGTAAGAAGCACCTTGGCTTTTACACTACACCAACTACAATTAAATACTTTCAAGAAGAATTAAAGCCTTACAAAACAAACGCAAAGAATACTACACAGTTTCCACTAGGAAATGAACTACCTAAAGCATTAATTGAGAAAATGGTTTTATTTCGTATTAAGGAAAACTTAGAAACTATGAAGAAGGAATAAATGAATTGTTTATTCCTTTTTTATGCTGTTTTATATTAAAGATGAATATCACTTCTATACCTTACATATATAAATAAATGTATACATCGTGATTTTATTCACAGTCCATTGAATGTTACGGAAAGATTTGGTATAATGAAAGAAGTTTTTAGTTATTGTTTTCATAAAAAATGAAGAGCTTAAAGGGGGAATTGCTTATGATGCCTTTATTTTTTACTATTCTTGCTGCTGTTGCAGCATTAGGCTATGCAATGTATAATTTTAAATCAGTTAAAGCCTTAGATGAAGGTACTGAGAAAATGGTAGAAATTGCAGCAGCTATAAGAGAGGGTGCTAACGCTTTTATCAATTACGAGTATCGTATAATAACTATAATTGTTGGGATTGTTGCCATTCTATTTAGTGTTATCTTCTCTTTACAAGAAGGGGCTTTCCGTTGGGAACCTTCAGTTTGTTTCGTAATAGGTACAGTGTTCAGTGCTTGTGCTGGTTATATCGGTATGAAAATCGCAACATATGCCAATGTACGTGTATCTAATACTGCAAGAAACTCTAAGAACATTGGTACTACATTAAAGGTTGCCTTAAAAGGTGGATCTGTAATGGGATTATGTGTCGGTGGTTTCGCACTATTAGGCCTAGCAATTATTTATTTAGTATTTGGCTATGGTTTAGATTATTTGAATATTAATACTATCGCAACTAAAGGTGGTATTTTCACTCAATGCTTATCATGTTATGCACTTGGATGTTCAATCGTGGCTATGTTTAACCGTGTTGGTGGTGGTATCTATACTAAAGCTGCTGATATGGGTGCTGATTTAGTTGGTAAGACAGAAGCTCACATTCCTGAAGATGATCCACGTAATCCCGCTACAATCGCCGATAATGTTGGGGATAACGTTGGGGATGTTGCTGGTCTAGGTTCTGACTTATTAGAATCTTACGTAGGTGCTATCACATCAGGTATTATCTTAGCTGTAAGTTTATTCCTACATGCAAATATGCAAACAGGTTTAATTGCTCCTGAAACATTAGAAATTATGATGTATTATCCATTAATGTTTGCTGCTATTGGCTTATTTGCTTCTATTTTAGGAATTGGATATGTTTTATTTAAGAAGGAAACAGACAATCCTCATAGAGATTTAAATATCTCTACATGGGTTGCTGCTGGAATCACTATTGTTGGTGGTTTAGTACTTACAACTTCATTATTTAAGGGTGCTGATTTCACAGGTACAAGCTTCGCACTTGGATATTGGTCACCATGGATTGCAGCAACTATTGGTGTTGTTAGTGGTGTAGTAATTGGTGCTATTGCTGAATATTATACTAGTTATGATTATAAACCTACACAATTAATTGCTGAAGCTTCTAAAGAAGGACCAGCTCTTACTATTACACAAGGTTTAGCTGTTGGTATGAAATCATGTATGGCTCCATTAATTGTTTTAGGTGTAGCTATTTATACTTCATATATGGTATCTGGTATGTTTGGACTAGCTATGGCATCTATCGGTATGTTGTCATTCGTTTCAGCAACTGTTTCGGTTGATACTTATGGACCAATCTCTGATAATGCTGGTGGTATTTCGGAAATGTCTGGGTTAGAACCTGAAGTACGTGAAATCACTGATAAACTTGACTCTGTAGGAAATACTACTGCTGCTATTGGTAAAGGCTTCGCAATCGGGTCTGCATCGCTTGCTGCCTTATCATTAATGGTATCATTCTTATATGCATTCAGTGATTCAGAAACACTTGTATTGAACTTTACTGATCCATTAATCCTTGCTGGTGCATTAGTTGGTGCTGCATTACCATTCCTATTCTCAGGTATGTTAATTGAAGCTGTAGCTAATGCTGCTCGTAAAATGGTTGATGAAGTACGTCGTCAATTTAGAGAAATTCCTGGTATTCTTGAAGGTAAGAGTAAACCAGATTATAAAACATGTATTGAGATTTCATCTCAAGGTGCACTTAAAGAAATGAAAACACCTGCTCTTATGTCAATCGTATTCCCTCTTGCATCAGGTTTCTTATTTGGTCCATATTTCGTAGGTGGATTATTAATTGGTGCAACAGTTTCTGCCATCATGCTAGCTATCTTCACAGGTAATGCTGGTGGTGCTTGGGATAATGCGAAGAAATATATTGAAGCTGGTGGTGTTGAAGGGCACAAGAAAGGTTCTTCTGCTCACGATGCTGCAGTAGTTGGTGATACTGTTGGTGACCCATTAAAAGATACTGTAGGTCCATCATTAGATATCTTAATTAAGATTATGTCTACTGTTTCTTTAGTAGCTGCTGCATTATTCAGTCAATATAATCTATTAAGCTTAATTCAAACGTTCTTTAAATAATAATCAAATAAGGGAATAGACATTATGTTTATTCCTTTTCTTTTATTTGAATTAAAGATATGTTAGAATTTTGTTAGTAGTATAAGGAGAAAATATTATGAGTACTAATACGATAATGGATACATCAATCTCCCCTAATGAATATCCGATAATAGACAAATTAGATGTATCTGAAGGTGTAAAGAACTGTGGTTCTTATCCTTTATTTATGAATTTATTAGGAGATTTTTATAAACTTATTGATATCAAGAGTAATCGCATTGAAGAGTTACTAAATACAAATAATATACGAGAATACGTTGTTGAAGTACATAATCTAAAGAACACTACTCGGATGATTGGTGCCTTAGAATTATCATCAATGTTTTACACTTTAGAACTGGCAGGTAAAGCTAACGACTTAAAAACTATTAACGAATTAAACACCAATACCCTTAACTACTTAAGAAGCTATAAGTTAATTCTAGAGCCTTATCGCACCAATAATAGTATTACTAAGAAAGCTGTTCCTTTTAAGCTTATAAAGAAGCATACTATATATTTACATGATGCCGTAGATAATTTTGATTTAGATGAAGCTGATAAATATATGCGCCTATTAGAAACATATATTGTTCCTGAGAAGATTGAACGATTAATTAATTCATTAAGTAGCTATCTAGCAGATGTAGCGATGGAGAAGGTACTTAGTATTTCAGAAGAATTAATTACTATATTAGATGGGATGGAAGATAGACGCGCTACTATCATGCTTGTTGATGATGATGAGATTAGTAGTAAAGCAGTTGCTACTATCCTACAAGATGAGTTTTATGTGATGACTGCCACTTCGGGAGACCAATTATTTATGCAGCTACATGAATATCTTCCTCATTTAGTATTATTGGATGTGCAATTGCCAGAAATGGATGGACATGCGATTATTCAAATATTGAAGAGTAATCCACTATATGCGGATATTCCTGTAATCTTCTTGACATCTGATGAAGAAGAAAGCGATGAAATTCAAGGCTTAACTGAAGGAGCTATTGATTACATCAAGAAACCATTTAGAAAGAATGTTGCTACTCAAAGAATTCGTAGAATACTAGAGCTTTCTTATTTACAAAATCATTTAAAAAGTGAAGTTGCAAGACAAACAGCTGTGGCTGAAGAAAGACGAATGCGAGTTGAACGTATGTCACTACAAATGGTTCAAACATTAGCTAATACAATTGATGCTAAGGATCCATATACCAATGGTCACTCCATGCGAGTTGCGAAATATTCTGTAATGATTGCAAAACGTATGGGCTACACTAATGAATCTCTGGAACAAGTGCAATATGCTGCACTACTTCATGATATTGGTAAGATTGGTATTCCAGAAGCTATTATCAATAAAACATCTAAACTTACCGATGAAGAATATGAATTAATTAAAACGCATCCAACAATCGGTGGTAATATCCTAAGTGAGATTACTGAAATACCTGATATCGCAATTGGTGCTAGATGGCATCATGAACGATATGATGGTAAAGGATATCCTGATAGCTTGGCAAACACTGATATCCCTGAAATTGCACGTATTATTGGTGTAGCTGACACTTATGATGCCATGACATCTAAAAGGAGCTATCGTGATGTATTACCACAAGCTGTTGTCCGTGCTGAAATTGAGAAAGGTAAACATACTCAGTTTGACCCTGAGATAGCAGATATCATGATTCAAATTATTGATGAAGATAAAGAATATATTTTACACGAATAATTAATTAGAAAAGGAGATACATAATGTTAGTATTAGTTTATCGAAAATGCAGTACTTGTATTAAAGCTTTAAATTGGCTTGAAGATCATAATATTTCATTTACTGAACGCCCAATTAAAGAAGAAAACCCAACATACGAAGAATTAAAGGAATGGCATAGAATAAGCGGATTGCCACTTAAGAAATTCTTCAATACTAGTGGTTTACTTTATAAAGAAATGAATCTAAAAGATAAATTACCAACCATGTCAGAAGACGAACAATTATCATTACTTGCCACTAACGGTATGCTTGTAAAGAGACCTTTAGTTATTAGTGATAACTTTGTACTTACTGGTTTTAAAGAAGCAGAGTGGAAGGAAAAACTACTTTAAATATATTTCGTTGAAAAATTTGTTCATTATTTATAATTACAACAAGTAAATTTATGTACAATATCTGTACAAACTCATTATTAATTAAAATACTCTATGCATTATTACCTAGATAATGCATAGAGTACTTTTTATTTATGCTTGATTTTCTAACATTCTTTCAAATTCATCTTCAGGAACAGGTCTAGAATAATAATAGCCTTGGGCAATATACGCTCCTATTTCTTCCATTGTGTGAACATCATCTACTGTTTCCACTCCTTCACAAACTACTTTCGCATCTAATTCATTGGAAAGCATCACAATACCTCGCATGATTTTCACTTGTCGTAAATGATTTTCGTTATGTAAGAAGAACGAACGATCTAACTTAACAGCTGATGCTGGTATTTGTTCGAAGATACCTAATGATGAATAGCCTGCACCAAAATCATCAATAGAGAAATTAATTCCATGTTTTCTTAACTTATGAATTGTTTCAGTAACCATATTTTGTTGAAGCTCTTCTATTACTAATGTCTCAGTAATTTCAACTTCAATTAAACTAGGATTTATTTGGTATTTATCTAACACTGCTTCAAGTCGTTCTACAAAGCCTTCTTTAGTAAAGTGTGCTCTTGAGAAGTTACAAGATATTGTAACTACAGGCAGCCCAGCATCTATTCGT
>JAFXJJ010000083.1 GCA_017532345.1 Erysipelotrichales bacterium | reverse complement strand
GTGATGTAGAAAAGAAGGCAGAGAAAGTGGGAATTACTCTACCATATAGTTTAGATGATAGCCCGTTTTATCAAATGTTAACTGTCCATGTAGCACCTGAAGGGACTACCTATTTAGAAGCTATTTCGAATCCTTTATATCCATGGTATGAAGTTAATTATGGTATTGAGGATGTAGTACGTGAAGATATTTCAGATGAAACAGGAACAGGCTATTCAGAATATTCAGTCGTGTATGATAAATATCAAATCCTTTTTGGAAGTACGGAAAATGAATTATATAAATATGTATTCCATTTGGATGAAAATGATACATATATTTTAGATAATGACCCTTTAAATCAATATCTTACAGAAATGTACCGCGATATAAACTTACAGATTACAACTGAAGTATTTTATGACTTTGAAAATAATAATGAGATTGTTAGCTATTCCCATGAAATTTTTTGGGTAGATGATGCTAACAAAGCTGTTATTTTAATTCGTAAACCCGTCGATGTAAGTGTGACTGATGATATCGAATTCCCAACAGAGATGATTGAATTTGCTAAAGAAATTATTGATTTGAATATTAAATAAATAATTAACGAATTAAACAGGTTGTGGATTCTAGTGTTTGTAGTCTTTTATAATGATGAAATTTGTAAAAACAAAGAAAAGAACAAATGGTGGAAATGTCCTATATGTCATAAGAATTATAGATATAAAATTAGAGATAAAGTTCTCAATTTTAGACGTAATATAAATATATGTCCATACTGTAATGGTCGAACTATAAAGAAAAATCATTACTAAATAGGGTATGATAGAATATGAAAATAAAGCACTTATTTTGAAAAGTGCTTTATTTTTGTAAAAAAAATTTTTTACTTTTTTATATTCTATAAATTTTATAATATATCACTTCGCATAATATATATTATGTTAATAATATTGTGATATAATAGGCAATAACACATCAAATTTAAATATTTATAGTTCTTTTTGATTAATTAACAACAATCCATCATCAACCATTGTCTTAAGTCTATTATATTCTTTATGTAATTCTTCAAAACCTTTATCAGTAATAATATATGATTTTTTGCGACCTTCAGAAACGGTTAATTTAATTAATCCCATATCATCAAATCTTGCTAACATAGCATAAAGTGTCCCTGGACCAACTGTAACTCTACCTTTTGATAATTCTTTTACTCTAGCCATTATATCAACACCACAACACTCATTTGTAAGTGCTAATAATATATAATACATTGGCTCTGTTAATGTTTGTAACTGTTCTCTTGCCATATATTACCTCAAGTCCAACTTATTGCGAATAACATTGATTTGATCTACCGTTAAATCCTCATCATCGTATCCTCTAAAAATTAGAATAGTATTATCGTATCGTACAAGATATTCATTTGCATTATTTTTGAATGCTGTAATTGCTCCCCAATCTGCACTACAATATGAAACATTTTCATTAACTTTTTTATCTAATTCATCTTCCCAAATCCTATTTAAAATCCATTTATAATCACTTCTATAAATAGTATAAGAAATCGTATCATTTTCTGACCAAATAAAGTAAGTATTATAACCACCAAACATGCTTTCATTATGATATATATTTATATCTTCAATACTCTCTGTACTATCCTTATAATCAGAAGCTAATAGAGGAACACTTTCTACTGATGGTTCTTCATCAGGTGCAGAAATAATATTAAATCCAGCAAATCCAATTAAAAAAATGAATATTGCAAAACCATAAAATAATTGAATTATTTGATGTGTATCACTATCAGGTCTAAATTTCCCAATAGCCCATGACAGAATAAACGATGATAGTATAATCACAAGAGTAACGATAATTGAATTGATTCCACCAATCTCCACAAAATCATATAAAAGTAAACAAATCAATAATGCTAGAATAATATCAGTACCATTAATAGGAAACTTTCTATTTGTACCAATATATATAGCTTCGCCGTTACTTACAAGCTTCAATAAATTATTTCTTTTTAAGTAAGTAGTAATTATTTTACTTAATGATGAAATAAATAATAAATTCCAAACAACTAATGAATAAATTGATGATTTAGAGAAAATATTATTATTAAAAAACGATAAAAAGTTAAGCCATTGCAAACAAGCATTTATACCATATAAAACTAACAAAGATATGTTTGAACCAGAAATTGTCGCTTTATATGCATTATTCACACGTTCCTCTGGAGTTAAAATATCAACAGCATCAGCTTGTATCTTTTTGAAAATACAGTACTTTTGTTTACCATCAATTAATTTCCAACCTGCCGCTTCACAATACTCAGCGAATTCCTTAGTAGTCGGTGATGGTCTAGTATCATTCTCACTAGCTTCTGTAAATACCTCTACAGCATAAATAGCCTCCTCTGACTCCCCTTTTTCAAAAACTAGGCCTAATTTCCACTCTTTAAAATGCCACCCTTTTAAAGCCATCGCGTTTAAATAACTAGCAAGATCATCACATCTCATGTAATCCACTCGTTTGAGTACAGTTTTAGTATTTTTCATATCAACACCTCCTCTATTATCGAGTATCGATATCTTCATTTATATATTAATATCGATATTCGATATTGTCAATAGTATATACAAAAAATAAATAAAAAAGTGGCATTTAAGCCACAGTTTTAGTAATTATTGTAAATATTTTAATAATGAATTTCCATATTTAGGGGCTTCAACACTAAAGTTATCAGCAATTGTAGCACCAATATCTGCAAATGTCTTTGACACAGGAATATTTCCAGAACCATTATGATTCTTCGCATACATTAATAATGGTACCATTTCACGAGTATGATCACTTCCAATATAAGTTGGATCATTACCATGGTCTGCAGTAATAATCAATAAATCATCTTCTCTCATTGATTCTATAAATTCTGCTAATTGTCTATCAAATAGTTCTAATTCCTTCGCATAACCTTCAACATTTCTTCTATGACCCCATAATGCATCAAAATCCACTAAATTAACGAAACAATGTCCTGTAAAATCTTTATTCTTACAAATATCAATTGTGATATTCATACCATCTTCATTTGATTTAGATTTGAATGCTTCAGTAACTCCTTCACCATCAAAAATATCACGAATCTTTCCTACCGAAATCACATCATACTTAGCATCTTCTAAAGCATTTAAAACAGTTCTTCCATAAGGTTTTAAAGCATAGTCATGTCTATTACTTGTACGTTTGAATTCACCTACACGCTTACCTACAAATGGACGTGCGATTACCCTACCCACCTTCCATTCAGGCTTCATAGTTAATTCACGTGAAATCTCACAGCAACGATATAATTCATCTAAACCAAAAGTTTCTTCACTAGCTGCAATTTGTAGAACTGAGTCAGCAGATGTATAAACAATCATATCACCAGTATTAATATGATGTTCTCCTAATTCATCAATAATTTCAGTTCCACTAGCTGACTTGTTACCAACAACTTTATGACCTGTTAGACGTTCTAATTCATCAATTAGCTCTTGTGGGAAACCATTGTCAGTAAATGTTTGGAATGGAGTATCAATATATAATCCCATCATTTCCCAATGTCCAGTCATAGTATCTTTACCGTTACTCTTTTCTTGCATTTTTGTATAATAAGCAAGTGGATTTGCAATCGGTGAAATATTATGTAAATTATGTAAATTAGCGATTCCAAGCTTAGTTAATGTTGGAATTTGTAAATTTGGGTATTCCTTAGCAATATGCCCTAATGTATCTACATTAACATCTCCAAACTTTTCACTATCTGGCACAGCACCTACACCAACTGAATCCATAACTATTGTAAAAATTCTTCTATATTTCATTTTCTTAGTTCCTTTCTCGAGTATTTAATTATACCATTAATTTACTATTTAGTATAGTATCTATTTTATTTTTTATTAGCTCTTGGCAGTGCTGCTTTATATACATTCTTCATACGATTAACTTCCACATGCGTATATATCTCAGTAGTCTTAATATCACTATGGCCAAGTAATTCTTGAATAGTAACTAAATCAGCTCCTCCTTCAAGCATATGAGTTGCATATGAATGTCGTAAACTATGTGGCGATATATCTTTAGTAATCCCAACACTTTGCGCCCTATTCCTTACATTTACATAAATATCATATCTAGTTACTTGCTTACCCTTTTCATTAATGAATACAACATTACTACTTCTGCCATTCTTATTTTGCGAACGTGCAAGCGTTAAATAATCATTAATGGCTTTAACAGCATTCTCATGAATTACTACAAATCTTTCTTTACCACCTTTTCCAATAAATCTAATTAAATTTTGATTTAAATGTAAATTATTGAATTGTAATTTCACACATTCACTAACTCTTAGACCTCCACAATATAAAATTTCAAAAATAGCTTTATATAAATAATCATTATATTCATTACAGTCTATATCAAGAAATTTTTGAATTTCTAACTCAGTTAAGAATATTGGTAATTGCTTAACAGTCTTATTGGACTTTAAAAATAATGTGGGATTAGTAGTTCCGTGATGAAAATTCTGATAATCTTTATAAAACTGTCTAAGTGTTGTTACCATTTGATTTTGTGAAGTATTAGCGTAGACTGCAGAACGTTGCACCATAAATTCTTCAATATCTTTTACTGTAACATTAGATGGATCATTAATATTCTTACTTTGCATAGCATCAGCAAAAAGCATTAAATTCTTATGATATGCTTCAACTGTTTTTATAGAATGCTGCAACACTTCTTTCTGACGCTTCTCAAAATCATTAATCGCACTAATCCAATCCATAACATCACTTCACTTTCATGCTAATAAATCTAATACTAAACTTGTAATATAATAATAATTACATTTAATAAAAAACGAAATTACTATTAAGATAAATGTAAATAATAAATAGTTCAAACTACTACGCATTAAGCTCGTTAATGATATCATCGAACTACTATTAACTGATTTCAGTACAACTATCGATGTTTCTACCGAACAAATACCTATCACTAAATACGCCAAAAGTTCAAATACAACTTGAGGTATTAATAATATAATAATCGCAATTATTCCTCTAACATCATATACCGATAAATATACGCAACAACTAAATCCAATTTGTAATCCCTTAGTAAATATAATAAAAGAAATCAATGGAATAGCAAACAACGAATATCCACATATCATTAATAAAGTAATGATTAAAGAATTGATAAAAACTTGCTGTGTAAAATAATTACGCATATTCTCAATATCATTAGGTATACTAACTAAATATGAATTTAAGTTTACTATTTCATCACTTGAAAAATAATTAATTAATAATGTACCACATAAAATACCACCACAAAATAAGATTAATAAATAAATAATTGAATTCTGATGTGCTATAACATATCTCTTATATATTGCATAGATTATTCTCCTATGCTTATACATATGTTGTTTAAACACAGAATATACCTTGTTATTTATTTTGAATTAAATCACTCATTCTAAACAAATAATTATTAGTCATTTCATTATTTAAAGAACTGATTAATTCGTCAGTATCATTAATATTTTTAAAGTAGTTAAATAAATCAATATCATCAATTTCTGAATTACTCTTTAAATTATTCACCGATACACCAAGTAAACGTATTGGTTTTTCTTTATCATTTAATTCAAATAGTGAAACACAGTTAGTCATAATTTCTTCATAACTAGATACATACTTATCTAATGTTACTGAACGAGTAATAGTATGAAAATCATAATATCTAATAGTAATACCAACATTATTGCCACTTACTTGCTCTGCGGCTAAGCGACTTGCAATTTGTTTTACTAAACCATTAAACGTTGTTTTTACTTGTACAAAATCTGTTATTGTATCATCTAACGTTGTTGATTGAGATATTGATTTCATTTCACGATAGTTAGATATTGGACTTTGATCTTCTCCATTTGCATATCCTATATAAACACTTGCATTTTTTCCTATAATTTGTCGAATAATCTCATGATTTTCAATCTTTGCAAAATCTCCAATTGTTTTTATGTTTCTAGCCTTCAATAAAGGTGCTGTTTTATTACCAATACCACCCATTGCTTCAATTGGTAATGGCCATAATTTTGTTTGTATTTCACGCTTTCGAATGATTGTGATTCCATTCGGTTTCTTATAATCACTACCGATCTTCGCTAAGAATTTATTAGGTCCAATTCCAATACTACACGTTAACCCGATTTTTTCCTTCAGTGATTTTTGAATATCATAAGCTAAATCTAATGGATGTTTATATTGCTTAATTGCTTCGGTCATGTCTGCATAACATTCATCGATACTAGCCTGCTCAATTGTTGAAGTATATTCAGTAATTAAACGAATGAAGCGTTCTGATAACTTCTCATACCATGCATGGTCACCTGAAACAACAATTAATTCAGGACATAGTTCCTTAGCTTCAAATAATGGCATTGCTGAGTGAACCCCATACTTTCGTGCTTCATAGCTTGCAGTACTTACAACACCTTTTCTTCCATGCCCTCCAACAGCTAATGGTTTATTCGCTAACTCTGGATTACGAAGGACTTCTGCTGTTGCGAAAAAAGCATTCAAATCAATATGAAATATAACTCTAGCCATCATTAATCTCCAATCTACTATTATAATTATACTTTAAAATAAGATTTATTTAAATATAAAAATAAAGGCATGAACTAAGTTCATGCACTGATTACTTCTTCACTTTAAATGTCTTACAACTAGTTTCACTATCACGGTCAGCATGTACCGCATTATCTAGCCCTACTGTTACTTCGTTTGCTGAACAACCACATTCAACGTTATATAAACATGATTTCACAGTACAGAAAATAGGATGCTTTTTCTCCATAGCATTCACCTCCTATTACTAGTATAACCAGATTATTCAATTACCCTATAAAATAATATCGCACTGTAATAAATTTCATCTTCTACTACACTAGTTGCATATAAAGCATTAATGTACTCTACCGAATCATCTAACACATTATTAATTTCGTCTTCTAACTCCTCTAGGCTTGTTTCCTCAAACGTTTTAACTTGAATCATATCATTATCACCGTTACAACAATAACACGCTTAAAAAGAAAATAATGACATATTATGCCATTATTTCTTCTTTCTATTAATTTTTTCTTCTTTTGCTTGATCAATTAAAGATTGAATTAAATCAGCAAGTCTTTGATTAATCATATAATGATTACCATCATATGTAACTATCTCACATGATTTACCAAATCTTTTTACTTTTTCAATTGACTTAATACTCTTTAATTTAATAAGTTCACCCTCATAAATAATTGATTTCGTATTGTAGTAAAGCTTCATTACCATAATACCAGCAATTAATTCTACAATCGCAATTACAAGAATCGCAACATTAATTAGAATATATTCAATACTTACTTTAGTAACAATAACTGTTACCAAAGCAAATACTAATATAACTCCAAACATTATTTTTTGAGATTTAGAATAATCATAAACTTCATAATTAGACAAATCAGTTGTTTTCTTCATATCAAGTGTTTTCTTAATAATTACATAATCAGAATATGCTAAGAAAACAGTCATCACCCACATTATCGCAGCATAAATATACATAAATTCACTCCTAACTAACTTGTTGTTTATAAGCCTTTATTTCAGCCATAACATCAGCATAAATAGTATAAGAAGCTTTATAGAAATAAAGGACATAACCTGTTTTACTTTCAAACACTTTAGAATTACATAATGCACGTAAAATTGCGATATTAACTTTAGATTCATCGTGAACTTGAATTAATAATTTAAATGGATTACTATCGATAATCTTAATATTATCAACTCCACCTAAGCCATCTATTAAAGTAACTACGATACCTCTTTGTAAGCCAGATTGGAACATATCTAACGCTAAATACTTATAGTAAATACGTGTCATTAAGAAGTAAATTACAAATACCACTAGTCCAACAATGAATAAGTTTTGAATTGATGCCATCATTGAAGTACTACGGAAATATACAAATAAATCAGCTAAGCTTCCTGCAGCAGCTAGAGAAATGTTACCACTGAATGAATAACCAATGTAAAGCTTTAACCATTGTAAGAATGCATATATTACTCCGCTTGCAAATACATGTAAGAAGAACAATAAAGGAGTTGTCGCAAACATAAATAAGTCAAATGGGAATGAATTCCCCATAAACATCGAAACAATCATCGCAATTATTGCAAATAATACATATTTGCGTTTTTCAAATCGATTTGTATAAATAGTAAATAAAGCAAGAATATAGCCAGGAATTGCAAAGATTTGGATTACATATAGTGGTGTAATAAATCTACCGATACCACCAGTAACCATTGAAGAAGCATTTTGTGCAGTCCAAATAGCAACATCCCCCACATATTTTCTTCCTAAACTATCTAACCAGCTTCCACCATATTCTGAGAACCAGAATACATTTCGTGGAATTGAAATCATATTAGCAACTCCAAATAATTTTTCGAGTGCACCATACAAGAATAAGTTAAATGGATTAGTAATATCATCAGCAATAAAATCAAATATAATAAATAAGAAATTTATAATATATGGCCAAATAAATGAAATTATAAGCCCTAAAATTAAACTGTAGAAAATTGCATAAAGTAAAGATAATACGTTTTTATCAATAAATGAGAAAGCACCATAGCTTCTTCGATTTCTAGTTTTCAAATAGCAATGCTTTACAATTCTATAACAAACAAATGTAGCTAATAATCCCAAATGCAGAGGATTACGAATAGCAATTGCTAATGAAGGATAATCAACATTGTTAATGCTTAATCCTAAAACCGAATTATAGGCAACTGGATTAAGCTTTTCAGATGCAAATATCATTGTTGTAACTAATAGTGTAGCATACGAAGCTAACCCTATCATACCAGCATGAGAATCATCATACTTTTTAGATAAAATAAATACAAGCAACAATAATGGAAACAATGAAATAATAAATGAACCTAGAGCTTTAAGTAAAATACTAGCTTGAATAATTAAGTTACTTGAGACATCCCAAAACACAGCCAATTCACTATTAACTAATAAATTCCCAGTCCCCAACATTATAGATGCACAAAATAATATAATTAAAGGAAATTGACCCATTTCCAAAAAATAATCAAATCTTTTTTGCATAAACTCACCTCACTTTTAATAATATCATTTTTAAATAAAACGTTCAATTCAATTTTTATGATTGAGCTTTGCTTTATAGCTAAAAATAATATATACTTATTAAGTAATGGAGGATTTTATTATGAATGAAGCTAATCGTAAGAAAATAGATCCTATCTTAATGCTCATTCTAATCGCAATGTCTTTGACATCGTTAGTTGCTATATATAGTGCTATTCCTTTAATTAATTCAAACTATACTCCTGCTTTTATTTTAGGTAAACAAATCGTTTGGATTTTATTAGGATTTGGCATAATGTTATTCATGTTCTATATAGGAACGGAGCGTTTTGAATTATTGATTTATATTTCTTATTATATATTACTATTTGCACTCTTATTATTAGTAGTTCAACGATACTTTGAATTACCAATATTAAGTAAAATCATTAGAATGACGAACGGTTCATATGCTTGGTATACGATACCTGGTATCGGTACAATACAGCCAAGTGAATTTATGAAAGTAGTATTAATTATTATTGTTGCTAACGTCATTGAAAAGCATCATAAGTTATTCCCAAAGAATACCTATGCAACAGATTTTAAATTAATTATTGATATTATGAAATATGTTATTCCACCTGCATTACTTATTTATTATGAACCAGATAGTGGAGTTACATTAATCATTCTATTCTCGATTGCATTCATGTTACTTGCTAGTGGAATCAAGACAGAATGGTTTATTATTGGCGCTTGTTTTGTCGGAATTATTTTACTATTAGTTGGAATATTGTACTTAAGTAACCCTGAATTTGTAATTGATTATATTATTGGTGGTGACTATAAGATACTAAGAATAATGGGATGGCTTAAGCCTGAAGAATACATTCTTTCCTATGGTAATCAACTATATACATCTTTACTTGCCATTGGTTCAGCAGGAAAATTTGGTCATGGACTTCAAAATGTACCATTGTCCATAGCTGAAGCTCAAACTGACTTTATCTTTGCGGTAATTGGCTCATCATTCGGTGTTATAGGATCGATATTTGT
Organism: Erysipelotrichales bacterium; assembly: GCA_017532345.1. Classification (GTDB taxonomy): domain Bacteria; phylum Bacillota_I; class Bacilli_A; order Erysipelotrichales; family Erysipelotrichaceae; genus SIG230. The sequence goes on along the minus strand of JAFXJJ010000083.1, from coordinate 35,881 downwards.
AGTCTTCCTATGCTTCTGTTTGGATTTACGCTTACTTTATATTGGTTATCGTACAAAGAAAAGTCGTAATAAATATATCATCGCAGGACTTGTTGGAATTCTTGCTTTCCAACAAATTGAGAATATGGGAATGATTACTGGTCTTTTCCCTATCACTGGTATCACATTACCACTAATTTCGGCTGGTGGTTCATCTATGCTTTCCTATATGGTTATCTTGGCATTTGTCTTCCAAATGTATAATGAATTCGAACAAAAAGCTGAAGTTACAGAAGTTAATGCTACACGCGTAAAAAACTAGGACAGAGTTAATCTCTGTCCTTTAATCTTTTTCTAGGAATGCTTTACGTAATCTTTGCACATACGAAAATTCATTATAGTTCAACATTTTAAACTTCTTGTCTGATAATTTACACTCAATTTCTGTTAATTCCAAATCATCATAAATTTCATGGTCGATTCCTAATAAAATATGCTTACTAGGTTTAATAACCATTTTAAATATCGTATTTCTCCCCATAACTAATGGCGAAGATAATGTCGAGAAATAGCGATGATGTATCGCAGCTATTTCACTCATAATCATAACATCTAATGATGGATGAATAATCGGACCTTTTAAAGAACGATTATATCCAGTAGAGCCAATTGCAGTTGCTAGACAAATACCATTACCTTTAAATGTTTGAAGATATTGTTCATTTAAATAAATATCAATCTCTTGGGTATGATAATTATTCTCTACTCTTATCTCATTTAAAGCTAACTGTGTCTTATTATTATATCTTACTTCTATTAATGAATATTCATCAATACTCGGATTCTTATTCAATAAGTTATCACATAATAAATCTACATCATCTAAAGTATAATTAGTATAAAACCCAAGTGTACCAGTATGAAGTCCCACAAAACAAACATCATCAACCTTCTCAATATATTCGTGAACAGCACGCAACATTGTACCATCTCCCCCTATTGATACAACAATATTAGGAGAAACTTCATCTTCAATTGCACCACCATTAATTAGCTTTGTTCTTAATTCATTAGAAATTTTGACTGAAACATCATCTAATTTACTAACAATATAAAATTTCATAAGTAATCCTCCTTTATTATTATATCACAATAGAGAACTAATTATTTGAAGATTTTTCCTATTTACATTATAATACATATGAGAGGATGTGTTCATATGAGTAAAAATATTGAATTAGAATATAAAACATTATTAACAGAAGAAGAATTTAACCGAATTAAAACTAATTATCCTTTCAATGAACCTTTTAAACAAGTAAATCATTACTTTGATACAAAGAACAGAGACTTAAGTAAACGTAGATCGCCGTTGCGTATTAGAGAAGTTGATAATAAACTAATTTTCACTTTAAAAACACCTAATAAAATCGGTGTAAATGAATATGAATGTGAAGTACAGTCATTTGATTTCAATAAAATTAAATTACCTGATGATATTTTATTGGCACTTAAAGATGTTAATCCTAAGGATTTAGTAGAATTTGGTTCATTAACAACTTATCGTGCAGTATTCGATACTGAGCTAGCTACTATCTGTCTTGATGAGAATTTCTATGCTGATGTTCACGATTTCGAGATTGAATATGAAGTAAAAAAAGAACATGATTCACTACAAATGTTTAAGGCATTTATGTATGCCAATGGTATAGAAAATCCTAAACCTGCTCCTGGAAAGACAAAAAGAGTTCGTACTGCTATTAATTTTGAATAATTAAAAAGAAGAAATAATCAAACTTATTTCTTCTTTTATTTACTATTATTAGATAAAAGAAAAAGTATGTATAAACATACTTATTCTACAGTAATCGCAAATGCTTCTTTGATTTCTCGCGTTTCACCACAACGCTTGAATGATGCACATGTACCATTACAATGAGACATAGTTATTCGGCGAAGTTCAGACGGTATAAATGTAGTTATTTCATCATCATCATAACCAACTACAAAATGATTTTCATCAACAATAATAGGACGCTTTAAAATAGACGGATTTTCTCTAATAAAATCGACAAGCTCTACCATTGTCATTTCTTCAACATTAATGTCATTATCAATAATAATCTTTGACCGTCTGGATATTATATCATCTGTGCCGTTCTCACTCCTCATAAGTAACGATTTAATCTCCTCATCTTTGAGAATTGCAGCAAAGATATTTCTTTCCCTAAATGAAATTCCTTGCTCAGTTAACCACTGCTTAGCTTTACGACATGATGCACATCCAGGTGAAGTATACATTGTAATCATTATAAGTCTCCTACCCTATGTAACCATTATTTGAATTCATTATATCATAATATTTTATAATTTGTTAACAAATTTTCATGATTTGAAAAAAAACTTGAAAATTACTGAAATATGACTTATTATATATATGCAATGAAAAGAAATAAGTAGTAATTTTATTTATCTTTCAGAGAGCTTTTGTTAGGTGTGAAAAAGCATATAGAATTATGAAATTGGGTTCTTGGAGCATTCTTTGGCACTAGTCAAAGACGTTCATAACGTTATAATGATGAGAGGTTTCTACAATTAGAAACAAATTGGGTGGTACCGCGCTAACAACGTCCCTTTGGATGTTGTTTTTTTATTATAGAATGGAGAGATAAACTATGAAGCGTATGTTAAGTGGAATTAAACCAAGTGGTCAACTTACATTAGGTAACTACATTGGAGCATTAAGAAATTTTGTAAAGTATCAAGATGATTATGAGTTATTCGTTTTTGTTGCGAACTTACATTGCATTACTGTTCCTCAAGACCCTGCACAATTAAAAAAGAATTTAAAAGATTGTATCGCAATTTATCTAGCATGTGGATTAGATCCTGAGAAATGTACATTATTCTTACAATCAGATGTCTTAGAACATGCGCAACTTGGATGGATTATCGATTGTAATACTTATTTAGGTGAATTAAATCGTCAAACTCAATTTAAAGATAAAAAAGCTAAAGGTGAAACTAATTTAACAGCTGGGTTATATACTTATCCATGCTTAATGGCTGCAGATATCTTAATGTATGATGCAGATTATGTACCTGTTGGTGCAGACCAAAAACAACACGTTGAATTAGCTAGAGATGTAGCTGAACGCTTCAACAATAGATTAGGAGATACTTTTGTAGTTCCTGAACCTGTAGTAGCTGAAGTTGGTGCGAAAATCATGTCTTTAAGCGATCCGACTAAGAAAATGTCTAAATCAGAAAATGATGATAAAGGTTGTATTATTTTATTAGAAGATATCGCAATCACTCGTAAGAAGATTATGTCTGCAGTAACAGACTCATTAGCTTATGTTCGTTTCGATCCTGAAAATCAACCTGGCATCTCTAACCTTCTAACAATCCATAGTGCTATTAGTGGAGAAAGTATTGATAGTATCGTTGCACGATATGAAGGCAAAGGATATGGCGAATTCAAAAAAGAAGTTGCTGAAGTCGTATGTACTGAAATTCAAAAACTTCAAGATGAATATAAACGCGTAATTGAATCAGGTATTATCGAAAAAGTACTAGAAGATGGTGCTAATAAAGCTCAAAGAATTGCACGTAAGAAGTTAAACAAAGTACAACGTAAATTAGGTCTTGATATTTTTAGAAAATAATTAAATACAGAAATCAGAGGAAACATTTATGAATAATGACATTAAGTCAAAGCTTGGAAATATTGTCTTCTACGTATTAATGGCTATTTTATTAGTAACAGGTATACACGCTAAAGCCAACAATGAAATCCCCTCTTTTCTAGGATATTCGTTTATGCACGTTATCTCACCATCAATGGAAGAAACCATTATGACTGATGATGTAGCTATTGGTAAAAAAGTTTTACCTGAAGACGAAATCACTGTTGGAGATGTTTATATTTATGAAAATTTGAGTGGCTTAAAAATAATTCATAGAATTATTGAAGAAAACGAAGATGGAACTTATACATTTAAAGGCGACAACAACGATATAGCTGACTATATGCCTGTTGAACGTAACCAAATAGAATTTAAGTATTTATTTAGAATTCCTTATTTAGGGTATCTCGTTAAACTGTTTAAAAATGTATATTTCTATGCTGTTCTAATCGCAATATTTGCTGCATTAGAAGTTCTAAGCTACGTAAAGAAAAAGAATGAAACTAATACTTCAAAAGAATAAAGCGCTTATCAAGCGCTTTTTATTCTATTATCACATTATAATATTCTAACCATTTACTAAATTGATATAAATATCCTTTAAGCTGAGGACCACACATTAGCTGTCCATAGAATGGAATATCTAAATCATCATCCATTAATTTACGTAGCTGCTCTTCATTAAAGTAATAAGTTAATAGTTGATTATTCTTAATTTCATTTTCTAACAACTTATTTACTTTTTGATTATAAATGTCACTATATGTTTTAGGATATGGTGATTTTTTTCTTATCTTAACGCTATATGGTAATACATCAGTAAACGCATCTCTCAATATCCCCTTCTCATGACCACCATATCGATAGTATTCACAAGGCATATTATATGCAAGTTCTACTAATTTCTTATTGGCGAAAGGTAAATATACATCTGCTATGAAATGCTTATTCATCATAGCCATTCTGTTAACTAATGTTGGCATAAAGTGATTAATGCTTAAATACATCATTTTTCGTTTTATTCGCATTTCATTAATATCTGTTTCCAATGTATTAATATTTGATAATATATTATTGTAAGTATTCTCTCGATATTTGTAGTAATCGAGTTTTTGAAATCTTTCATTTAGTAATCCTATTTTATAATTCAAGTGATTGAGCCACGGGAATGTATTTCTTAATTGCAGTTGTTTTCTAGTAAACCATGGATATCCACCAAATATCTCATCTGCGCATTCACCTGTAAATATTTTGCTACACTTTCCATTTACTCCTTTTAATAATAGTAATAATGAACTATCAATATCAGCCATTCCTGGATGTTCTCTTAGTATCATGGCATCATCTAATGCATCTGCAAGTAATTCTTGTGACAGTGTTATAAACTGATTATCAACATGTAAATAATCAGCTACTTCTTTAATAAAATCATTATCTAATGAAGGCTGGAAGATGTTGTTAGTATTAAAATCGGCTTGCGCATTTTCATAAGTAACTGAATATGTTTTATAATTGAATCCGCAATTAGATGCTACGCCTGCAACAATACTTGAATCAAGTCCACCCGACAAAAGAATCGCTGATTCATTATCAAAATTATCATTCATATACTTAGTAAATATATTTTGAATCTCATGTTTAGTTTCGTCATACGATTTATTAAAGTCATGAGCTTCTAAACTATAATACTTTCGTTTATATGAATAATGATTATTAATTTTTAAGTATGTTCCTGCTTCTAATAGTTGAATATTTTTAAATAGTGTATTCTCATCTATTAATGATGGACCAAATACCATTAAATCCATAAATTGATGCTCTGAAAAGATAGGTCTAACACCTTCATTTAAGATTTCAGATATTTCATCACTGAATATCCACTCCCCATCGTGTTTACGATAAACATATAAAGGTACTTGACCAAATGAATCTCTGGCTACATATAATTGATTTTCATATAATACAACAAAACTAAAAGCACCCTCCAAATGATGTACACATTGCTCATTCCATTCAAAATAGCTGCATAACACACAATCAGCAATATTGTTTATCTCACTATAACCACGCGTTTGTAGTTCAACAATTAAATCCTTATAATTACTTAAATACCCCTTCATAAACACATAATAAGTAGTATTATTACGTACTAATGTAGATTGATGAACTTTTTTTGAAAAATAAATATAAGAAAATGGATTAGGAGATAAATAACTCATATTTGGTTTATTAGTATTTTTCTCTATTTTTCTAAACGAATTAAATCTAACAATGATATCTGCCATAAAAAAACCTCCTCTATATACTTTAATAAAGGAGGTCTAGATTTATTCCTCAATTTTGAAAGATGAAGAATTATCAAGTTTAACTTCTTCAATATCTTTAAATCTTTGAATAATCTTATTTGTTGTGATTGATACATCTTGCATATCATTATAAGTCTTTTTGAAATCAGAATGAACTTTCTCAAATCTACTTTCAAAGCGATTAAATTCTTTACCTAAACGTATGAATTCTTGTTGGATTTCTTCTACACGTTCATTCTTCTCTTGCCCAAGATATATAGCTCGCATTGCTGTTAAGTATGCCATTAAGTTCGTTGGTGATACTAAATACACATGATAGTTATATGAAACATTAATAATATCATTAAATCTACCATATATTTCAGAGAACACCGCCTCAGCAGGAATAAACATATACGCAAATTCAGCCGTTTCTCCAGGAATTATATATTTAGAAGCTATATTCTTGATTTTATATAAAACATCGCTTCTAAAGGCATTTTTAGCCTTCTCACGCTCTTCTTTTGTTAATTCATCATTATACATACGATTATAGTTCTCTAGTGGAAACTTAGAATCAATACAAATTAACCCTAATGGTTCTGGTGCATGAATTACAGCATCTACAATCTTATCATTAGATAGTTTAAATTGCTTTTCATAACGATTTGTATTTAATCCAAATTGATGTTCTAAAATACTATATAATTCTACTTCACCAAAGGTACCTCTATTTTTTTTATCTGTTAAGACACTTTGAAGTGAATTAATTGATGTAGATAGATTCTCTAAATTCTTTTGTGTCGTATCAATTCTAGCCATCTGCTCCATAATCTTACTAAAAGATTCATATGTTGCATTGAACCCCTTTTGCATTGATGTATTAACCTTTTCTTCAATCGTTACTAATCTATTTACTGTAGTATCATTAAGACGATTAAAGTCTTCTTTCATTGATGAATTAATAGTATTTTGGAAATTAATCAAATCTGAATTTACTTTATCTCTTAATTCTGTTGTTTCTTTTATTCTATTCTTTTCATTTTCGTTCATTTGAAGTAGTATTGATTTTTGAAAACGAAACATCATAAAGAATATAAGTAATACTACAATAAGTAAAACAACTAAAATTAATATAGTTTCATTACTCATTTGGTATCTTTCCTTCCTCTAATTTACTCATAAATAATGTTGTAAATTTATTACTTTTATCATAATACCTACGCATTTCTTCAATTCTTTGGTATTGTAGATTAAATGTACTTCTGCTACATGACATTTCTAAGGTAGAATTACGAAACACCAAGCTAATCATATTACCATTAACCTTTGTGTCTATAACCTTATCAACATCAAATAGAATGATATTTTCATCGTCTAGCTTCCCATTCACAGCAAAATACTTATCATGCTTTACAGATACTATTACAGGTAGTATTCTCGTATAATTAAAAACATCATTACATATTCTCTTACTAACAGAAAGCGATGTACCATAACATTTCAAATACGCATCTAATACACTTTCAATATCATCATCAACAATAATATATTCACCACTATCAAACATTACTTTCGTTTGATAATACGAATAACCTCTACATAAATAAACAATATTTCTATTCATATTACATATGCCAATCGTCTTCCTTCATTAATCTTTCATATCGTTTATTATTCACCTTTTGTACCCATAAATAAGCTCTTTGACCTAAATAGTATAAAGGAATAATAATAAACAGTGATATAGTTAATAAAGACAAAATGTCATTTACACTTTCCATTGCCATAAAACCACCTCGCTATACCATTATAACATATATCTACTTCACCTTTAAGCTAAAATGATACCATTTTTTACCTTTAATATTTTCCTTAATTATACACATAGTATTATCAGGAGGTAAGAAAATATGGCAACTTCAAAAAAAGAAAGTTTTGTTGCAGTTCGTAAGAACAGCGATGGTAACATTGTAGAATTCAAAAGTTCTTCAGGTAAAGTCTATGACTATGAAATGGCTGTAGAAGCTGTAGAACAAGGAAAAATTGAAGGTTGTATGTTATTTACTGGTAGAGATGGCAAACAAAAGATTCGTACAGTACGTGACGATGATCCATCAAACAACTTAGACAACTTAAAAGAATTCTAAAATAAAAAGCTGCTTTATCGGCAGCTTTTTATTGTTCAAGCTCAATCGCTTTATACTCTAACGCTTCAATATACTCCCTGACAACAAAATACATAAAACATAATACTATTACAGCATATACACCATGGCTTACTAATAGCCATAACGACACTAAATGTACAGCATCCAAAATCGTATGATATGTAGTAAGTATTGTTAGATTACTTAGTATCATAATTAATGCACCAATATATATAAATACAATTAAAATCATTGAGACAAAACTTAAACGTCTTGTAACTTTAAATATATAATCTTGATAACCTACTATCACATAGTAAATTGAAAGAATAAAGGAAATTATCATTGATAATGAAAATGATTTAAATATTGTCATCAAGATATAAGGAACATTAATAGAAGTCATGCTATATAAAGAATACAAAAGTCTACCAACAAAGCTATATTCAGCATAAGGAATAAGCGAATATAAACTTTCTAAAGTAGTAAAAGATAAAACTGGTAATACAAAGAATATATTACAAATTGCTTCTTTCAATAACATGATACTAAAGATTAATGCCATCAAAGCAACTCTTTTATGTTTTGTATCAATTAAAAATTCAATGATATTCATTATTATTCACCCTTTAATACATTAGGTCCTTTTAAATATTCTTCAAATGCCAAAGATGCATAATTTTGTTGACGTAATGCTTCATAGATAATAATAGCTGCAGTATTTGATACATTTAAACTACGGCTTTCCTTAGTCATTGGAAGTCTCATACAATGGTCCAAATGATCTTTTAATATATCTTTATCAATTCCAGTACTTTCTTTTCCTACCACAAAATAATAGTCTTCCTCAATATTACTATAATCAAAGTGTGATGGTGGTACTTCACCATAACGAGTTAGAAAATAAATATTCTTTGGATTATTATTTTTCTCCATGAATTCATTCCAATCTTTATGAACATACCAAGTTAAGCGGTCAATATAATCCATACCGGCACGCTTTAAACTCTTATCATCAACCTTAAAACCTAATGGTTCAATCAAATGTAGGACTGTTCCTGTAGCAACACAAGTACGCATCATATTGCCAGTATTTTGAGGAATTTCTGGTTGGTAAACAACTAAATGTAACATAATTAAATTACTCCTTCTAATAATTTTAAAATAACTAAATGTAATGGATAATAAATATAAAAGAAATATTGATTAACTAGCTTTTCTTTTAAATCCGTATACTGAATTCTTTTATGGTCGTATAAATCTAATAATGGTAGAGCTAATAACGCAAAGAATTCAACTAAAATACGAGCTATTAAATCATAATTATAAGCCCTATAGATATACAACTGATAAACAATATTCATATCAAAATTTAAATTAGCTTCAAGAATAAAAAAAGTGATTGAGAAAAATAATAAGATAAATCGTAATATCTTTTTATTTTCTAAGAAATAAAATATATAAACTACTAATATTCCAAAATATGAGTAATCAGAATTCAAGAAATACGCAACTAATAATACAAATGGCGCAATCCAGTACTGTTCCCTTCTTATTCCCATCAATCCAATAATAGCCAAAGAGAATGTAAATAATACATTAATAAAATCTATTTGGAATAGAAAGAATGCTATTTGAGTAATAACCGCAAAACTCACCATTCTTAATAAATACTTAGATTCATTACTAGTATTTCTAATTCCTTGAGCAATAAAATAAGCATAGATTGGGAATGCTAATCTACCAATCACTCTTAAAAATAATACATCTGGATATAAAATATATCCAATATGATCAATAGTCATAGTAACTAATGCGATATTCTTTAATTGATTAGAATTAAGCTTCAACATACTTTTCTCTTAAGTGTGCAATTATTTTACGTATAGCTTTTCCCCTATGACTAACTTGATTTTTGGTATCCATATCCATTTCTGCAGTTCCCATTTGCATTGGTGGATAATAGAATATTGGATCATATCCGAATCCATTAGTTCCTAATACTTCATGAGCAATTTCACCTTCAATGGTTTCGCAAGCATTATATACTTCCTCTCCATTTAAACATAACGACATTGCACATACAAATCGTGCAGAACGATTTGATTCATTTTCTAATCTTTTCAAAATAATCTGATTTTTCTCAGAATATGGTGTATCATGCCCTAAATATCTAGCAGAATAAATCCCTGGTTCCTTATTTAAGGCATCAATTTCTAATCCAGAATCATCTGCAAGCACTAAATCACTACATAATGCTGAAATCGCAGTGGCTTTGATTCTAGCATTTTCACTAAAAGTAGTTCCATTTTCATCAATATCAATATTATCAACTATTTCATTTTGACCAACCACTTCAAATGGTAAATCCTTCAATAATTGACGCATCTCAATTAGCTTATGTTCATTTGTCGTAGCAATTACTAATCTCATCTTAAATCTCCTCTATCTTATCTTCATAAATTCTATATAATTTTGGATAACTTTGTAGTTTATTATATAAAACAAATAACATACAGTTATCCCCTTCAGCAAATACACCATAGTTTATTAAATCATTTTTTGATGCAATGCCACTATCAAATAATCTATTTAATAAACTATTACGATATTCATCATCAATTTTAAAATCAATAATACGTTTAGTTTTTTGTTTAAACAATTGGTAATATTCTTCATTCAACATTCCTACAACATTAGAAATCTTATAAGCATTATCAAGCGTATTTAATACTGATTTAAAAATTAAATCAATTTGATTATACTTATTCAAATATAAATCTTGACCTAGCTTATAAAAAAGTTCAAATGGACTTATACTATATACATTTATAATTGTATCAATTGTTTTTCTTAATCTAGGTTTATTATATAAAATATCTAATGCATAACATGCTGTATGAATCTCATGAATATCTTGTTTACTCATCCATTTAGTTTCAAATATTTCATATGGAGCATGTTCATCATAAGTCATTCCATAATCTAAACTATTTTTCTTCATTAAAGTTCCACGTAGTAGCTTCAAGAAGCCCAATTGTAACTCATGAGCATGTAAGTGGAATACTTCATCAAAGCTATTTTTAAAGCTATCTAAATCTTCTAATGGTAATCCTGCAATTAAATCTACATGCATCTCACAATTATTATTCTTCCTTAGTTTTTGAATAACTTCACTCAGCTTATCAAAGTTTTGGTAACGACTAATTTCTTTAAGCGCATTAACATTAGTTGTTTGAATTCCAATCTCAAATCTAAATCTAGGTAATTCTTTACGATTAGATAAATATTCAATTAATTCATCACTTAAATGCTCAGCCATAATTTCGAATTGGAAAACTTGATCTTCCCTAGCATGTTCATCAATGTATCGAGCAAGTTCTAATGCTCTATTCTTATCAACATTAAATGTTCTATCTAAGAATTTGATTTGTTTCGCATCACTTTCAAATATTTGATCTAGCACACGTTTAATATAATCGGTAGAAAATAATCTTACCTTTCCTAATACACTGCTTAAACAATAAGAACAGCGATAAGGACACCCTCTACTAGTTTCAACATATAAATAACGATTCTTCATATCCTTTTCATCAAAATCTAAGAAATATGGATTATCATATTTTTCTAATTCATTTAAATCTACAATTGAATAACCAATTGTAGGTTTAGATGCTCTTGTAAAAATACCAGGTATATCTATATTTATCTTATTACAATTTTGTACATATTCCCAAATTGTAAATTCTCCTTCACCACAACTAACTGCATCAATTGCAAAGTTGTCTAGAAAGAATTCTGGTTCAAAAGAAACTTCAGGTCCACCTAATACAATCTTTACCGATGGGTTAATTTCTTTAATATTCTTACAAATATCCTTAATATAATCAACATTCCAAATATATGTACTGAATCCTACTACATCTGGAGAATAACTTAGTATATTAGTTATAATATTATTAATATCATCTTTAATTGTATACTCTTTAATAGAAACATTAATATCCTTAGGAGCAGTTTGGTATAAATATCTTAATGCTAAATTCTTATGTATAAATTTCGCATTCAATGTTGTTAGTAAAACATTCATCTAATCACCTCAATACTACCTTATAATTGTACCAAAAAAGTATCTTAAATCATAGTCTAAATAAGAAAAACAGGTAGAATATTATTTCTACCTGTTTATTAGTTAAAACTATTTTGCTAAAGCGTTTTTAGCTTTTACAACTACATCAGCGAATCCTTTTGGATCATGGATAGCCATTTCAGATAACATCTTACGGTTGATTGTGATGTTAGCTAATTTTAAACCATGCATTAATTGAGAATAGCTGATTTCATTCATACGAGCTGCAGCATTGATACGTGCAATCCATAAACGACGCATTTGACGTTTAGTTTGTTTGCGATCTCTGTAAGCATAACGTAATGAACGCATTACTTGTTCATGAGCTGTTCTATATAATAAATGTTTTGAACCAAAGTAACCTTTAGCTAGTTTTAATACGCGCTTTCTTCTTGCACGTGAAACTGTTCCACCTTTAACTCTTGGCATTTTCTTTTCCTCCTATTAGTCTACGATCATTAGTTTAATACGTTTGTAGTCAGTATTATGAACTAATGCTCCCTTACGTAAATGACGTTTTTGTTTTTGTGATTTGTGTGAGAAGAAATGGCTTGTATAAGCATGTGAACGTTTCCACTTTCCTGAACCAGTTTTCTTTACGCGCTTAGCTAAAGCTCTGCGAGTTTTCATTTTTGGCATAATTTTGTCCTCCTAAATTTAACTATTTTTTCTTTGGTGAAATTACAGCAGACATAGTATTACCTTCTAATAAAGGTTTCTTTTCTACAGTGCTAATTTCAGTTAATGCTTCGATAAAGTCATCCATGATTTTCTTACCAACTTCTTGACGAGTCATCATACGACCACGGAAACGCATATCAATTTTAACTTTAATACCATCTTTTAACCAGCCACTTGCTTGACGAACTTTAGTATCAAAGTCATTTTTGTCAATTACAGGTGATAAACGAATTGGTTTAACTTCTGTAACATGTTGATTCTTCTTAGCTTCTTTCGCTTTCTTTTGTTGTTCAAAGCGATACTTACCATAATCAAGAATCTTACATACTGGTGGAGTAGCACCTGGTGCTACACACAATAAATCAAGATTTTGATCATAAGCTAATTCTAAAGCTTCACGACGTAACTTAATACCTAATTGTTCCCCTTCAGGACCAATTACTAATACTTCTTTGAATCTGATGTTTTCATTGACAAGTTCATCTGTCGAAATACGTTTGCTAATAATTACACCTCCATTTAGCAAATAAAAATGGGTACACATTCTGCACCCATTGATTGACAAAAACAATTTGTGTATCAACCCAAGTACTAACATACTTCAGGTGAGAAGGGGTGCTTCTTCTTTCCACTTTTTTCGCTACGCAAAGATAATATCACATATTCTTGTCTTTGTCTACTACTTTTTTATTAAATTTTAAAGTTTTTATACGCTTTTTAAAAATCGTATAAAATCCAGCAAATATACTAGCATATATTACTATATAAATAATATTACCAGCTACAAATACAATCAAATCAAAGATAAAATCTGAAATATCTTCAATACTATTTAAGAATCTTTCTTTTATTTGATCAAACATTCCCTTTTCTTCTACATGCGTTACTCGATCAACTTCATTGATATCAATTGTAAACGTAGAATATGAGACTAATAAATCATAATTTTTTAGTTGTCTTAAATAACTCTCTAATTCATAACGTACATCACTTAGTTTTGATTCTATTGTGATAATATCTTCTACTGTAGTAGCCTTTTCCATTAAATTAAGTAAAGATGCTTCTTCTTTTTCTAATGCTACTATACGCGCTTCTGTATCAAAATATGTTGTAGTGATATCATCAACATTTTCATTAAATCTAGTTACAACGGCTATTTCTGAATCATTAATTTTATTAATGAACTCATTAGCTTTTACGCTAGGTATCCTGATAATATAAGAGGCATAACGATTGCCACTGTGATAATAACTATTACCACTAATCGTACTTGATTGAATATACCCTCCTACTGAACTTACCTCAGAGCTAATAAGTGAAATAAACGTATCAAATTCTTTTGTTTGTAAAGAGTAAGTGTAGTTCTTTATTAATTTACGATTTTCTTCAACTGAATATTCCTCAAAAATATCATTTGAACTATCATAATCGCCTTTACCACCCATATCATATCCAAAAGAACCATTTGATACAGTTGTCTTCTCGTTCTCCATTATTTGACTGTCAAATGCAGAACTACCATTGGCAGAACAACCGCAAAGCATAAAACACATTATGAATAAAGTTATTAGGAATCGTTTCATAGTATCATCCCCTTTTCTTGTTTGTATTCTACCATAATAAGGAAAGAATAAAAGTCTAAAGTGACATGATGCTATAAATCAATGATAAGTTACTTTACATATAATATATTCTTAATTTGAATTGTGATAGAAGTATCTTCATTTTGAATAATTTCAAAATGTTCAGGATCATCAAAATAAATTGATGGAATGACTAGTTCTATACCAGTATCGGTTTTAATCTTTTGTGTTTTAGTAGCTGTTTGCGCATATCCTTGATGCATAAATACATCTGATGGAACATGCAAATCAACTAGGTTTTGTACAAATTCACCTTGCATTGCATCATTATTTTCAAATACATCTGATGCCAATTCATTTAAACGTAAATAACCATCTTCTGTTAACTTTTCTTGAATATAGGCTTTAGTTTTCGCTACATGCGATAATTTATCCATTTCATAAGTTTCACACATATCTTCAGTAGCATTACGAATTGTAGAAATAATTTCTTTATGAGACAAATTAGATGTACAGAATAATAATCTATCACTGATGATTGATGTTTCTTGCCCTTCAATTACTCTAATACTATCTTTGTACTTAATAGATAATGAATCTAGATCAACAACTATACATTCATCAACTGACATAGCTGTATTTGGTAATATAGACATATTTTCAACAATACCCTCATACTTCTTGCCATCAACAGTTTTAGTTGCGTACATATATCCATTTTTAGTTTTATATTTCATAAAAACTAGCAAATGTTTAGCATTATCATAAACATCTACACATAATAAAGATGCCGGTTCAATTTTATCTGACATCTTAATTAGTCTATACCATTCTTGAGCTAATATAGTAGATATTTCTAATAAATTAATCTCTTCATTAGCATATTTTACGAAATCAGCTTTACGATGTGATTCTGGTAAAAACTCTCCACTCTTTAGAGTAGGACTTTCTAATAACTTCTCAACTTGCTTTCGTGCAAATGTTAATTGTCTTAGGTCTTCATCAGGCATAATTTGCTCAGATAAACCTAAATGATCATGTGCAAAATCTAGCACATGTAATACTGCTGTTTTAATTTGTATCATACAATAAATCTCCTAAAATAATGATAATTGATTTTCTTTTTGTAGCCCTTTTAGAGCTCCTAAATCCTCAATTTTCTTTAATAATGTACCTGATAATCTAGTACGATTAACAATATCTTCTTGCGAAATAAATTCATGTTCTTCACGTGCTGCTACAATAGTTTCAGCTACGGATGCACCTAAGCCATCAATAGCACTAAATGGCGGTACGATGATATGTTTGTTGTCAGGATGCCATCTAAATTTAGTTGCAAGCGAAAGATTCATATCAATTGTTGACATTGAGTAACCTCGTAAATACATTTCGAGAACTACTTCAAGTGTAGAATATAAGGCAATTTCTTTCTGTGTTACAGTTTTCTTAAGTTCGTTATTATTTAATCGATACTTAATATCATTCATTTTATTACGAACTGTTTCTAGTCCTCCACTCATAATCTCGATATCATAAGCATCGCAACGTGTAGTAAAGAATACCGAGTAATAATAATGAGGATGATGCACCTTAAACCACGCGATACGAAGTGCACTTAATACATATGCAACAGCATGAGCTTTAGGGAACATATACTTAATCTTCAAGCAAGAATCTATATAATATTGAGGAACATTATTAGCTTCCATAGCTTCTTTCATTTCTGGTTTAAGTCCTTTACCTTTACGAACAGATTCCATGATTGTGAAAGCCATAATAGGTTCTAATCCTTTATGCATCAAATAAACCATGATATCATCACGACAACCAATAACTTCTTTTAATACACATGTACCATTGGCAATAAGCTCTTGCGCATTATTCAACCAAACATCGGTACCATGTGACAGACCAGAAATTTGTACTAACTCAGCAAATGAATGTGGCTGAGTTTGTTCAAGCATACCACGAACGAATTGTGTACCAAACTCTGGTAAACCTGCAGCACCAGTCTTCTCAGGATAATTAGTATTATCAAGGCACAGAGAATCGGTACTGTAGAATAACGAAATTACATCAGGATCATTCATTGGAATATCCTTTAATGTAAAGTTATCATCAAATTCAGGGTCTTGCTTCATTAAATCATCACACATTTTTAAAGCTGTAGGATCTACGTGTCCTAAAATATCTAGTTTTAATACGTTATCATGGATAGCATGGAAATCGAAGTGACTAGTCTTCCATGCACTATCTAAATTGTTGGCAGGACATTGTAAAGGTGTAAAATCATGTACATCCATATATTGTGGAATAACAATAATACCACCTGGATGTTGACCAGTTGTACGTTTTACATCCTGACATCCCTTCGCTAAACGTGTTAATTCAGCATTACGTTTAGGTTCAAGAATCCCCATATCCTCAAAATATCCCTTAACATAACCATATGCCGTTTTTTCTGCTACACCTGCAATTGTACCAGCACGTAACACATTATCTTCACCGAATATTACTTTAGTATACGCATGCGCATGTTCTTGATATTCACCAGAGAAGTTTAAGTCAATATCTGGTACTTTATCACCCTTGAATCCTAAGAATGTTTCAAATGGGATATCCTGCCCATCACCTTTCATCGGATGCCCACACTTAGGACAATCCTTGTTAGGTAAATCATATCCACTAGCAACAGAGCCATCTGTGAACCATTCACTATGTTGACAATGAGGGCAATAATAGTGAGGGGCTAATGGATTAACCTCCGTAATATTAGACATTGTCGCAACAAAAGAAGATCCAACACTACCTCGACTACCTACAATATATCCATCATCATTCGATTTCTTTACTAATAAGTGAGCAACATAATAAATAACCGCATATCCATTACCAATAATACTCTTTAATTCACGTTCTAAACGTTCTTCTACAATAGCTGGTAAAGGATTACCATATTGCTTATAAGCATTCTCATAACAGATTTCACGAAGTTTTTCTTTATCTCCATCAATATTAGGTGGATATAAATCATCATGCATAGGTTTCACTACTTCAATTTGGTCAAAAATCTTATTTGGATTATCAATTACATATTCTTTAGCTTCAGCTTCTGGTAAGAAACTAAAACATTCAAGCATTTCATTTGTTGTTCTAAAGTGTTGATCAGGATTTGGATTATTCCAACGTAACTCCTTGTTGTAGAAATATAGTGGATGTCTAGTACCGCCAATCCCCTTAGCACTTACGTATACATCTCTAAACATTTTATCTTCAGGATTAATGTAATGAACATCACCAGTAGCAACAATTAATTTTCCCATTTCTTTAGCTGCTTCAATTAAGTTAACAACAACCTCTTGTAGACGTTCTTTATCTCTTACACTATGCCCTACCACTAAATTGGAATAACACTCTAATGGTTGAATCTCTATATAATCATAGAATTTCATAGCTTCTTGTAATTCCTTTTTAGTTTTGTTTAAAGCCATTTCAAAAATCTCACCATTTTGACATGAAGAACCAACTAATAAATTCGCTCTTAACTCATTAATCTTTTCTCTTGGAATACGAGGCTCAGCACTACTTTCTTCACCATTACCACTCGTTAATAAGTAAGTAACATTTGATAGTGAAACAAGTTTAAATAAATCTTTTAAACCTTGCTTATTCTTAACTAATAATGTTACATGTTTCTTCATTACCTTCTTAAATGAATTCTCATCTTGATAGTTTTGCATATCAATAAGTGTATCTACATTATTCTTACGCAATTCAATCATCATTAAATAGAACACTTGTGACAATACATCAGCATCATAATCAGCTCTATGTGCAACTTCTTCATCATAATCAATCTTATAATGACTACAAATATGTCCTAATCTATAACTTCTACGTTTTTCAAGCATAGCTCGAGCTAAGTCTAATGTATCAATAACTGGATTAGTTAACTCAGGATATCCATTTTCAGCAAGTTTAGCATTCATAAAACCAACGTCAAACTTCGCATTATGCGCAACTAAAACTCTTCCTTCCATAATTTTTAAAATTCTAGGAAGTGCATCAGCTATCTTAATAGCACCTTTAACATCTTTATTAGTAATATTTGTTTTTTCTTGAATAAATGCAGGAATTTCTTGATCAGGCTCAATGAAGAAATCAATACGATCAATAACTTGACCTTCCTTCATAATAACCGCACCAAATTCAATAATCTCATCATATCTAGCACTTAGCCCTGTCGTTTCTAAGTCGAATACGCAGTACTCAGCATCTTTAATTAAACGCTCATCAGGATTAACCACAATATCTAATACTGGATCAATCATATTCATTTCAATGCCATATATTACTTTAAAATCAGGATTTTCTTTAGATATAGCTTTCCAAGCATTTTGTGCTGCTGGATAACCTTGAACATTCATATGGTCAGTAATCGCAATACCCCTATGTCCATATTTATGAGCAAGCTTAATAAGTTCAGCAGTATCGCATACAGCATCCATTTCACTCATTTTTGTATGCGCATGTAATTCAATACGTTTTTCTTCTGCAGTATCCTCACGTTTTTCAAATAATGTCTTCTTTATTATTTCATCAGCCATTAATACTAATTCACGTGCAAATGGATCATCTTTTGTACTACCATTAATAATTACTTCATCATTAATCTTAATAGACTTCAACATTTCCTTATCAAATGTTTTACCCTCAAAACATTTTACAATAATAGAATCAGTATAATCAGTTACATAATAAGACATGATGATAGTACCACGCTTTTTATTTTCACTCTCTTCAATACTAAAGACCTTACCTCTAATTTGAATAGCTTGTTCCTCTCCCTTTACATCTACAAGTTTTCGATATGTATAACTTTCAGGCTTTTTCATTTGCATATAACCAAATGAATTAGTTTGATTATTAGAGCGACGTTCGATTGGTCTTTCAACAGATATAGTTACATCATCATTAGTAATCGAAATTGCATTTTCTTTCACTACTAAAGGATATGTGATTCCAACCTCACACAAGAACTTACTAATTTCATTTTGACAACCATATGCAGCATTTATATATTCAGAATTAAACTTACAAATGATTTTTTCATCTTCAATAATAGGTAGAGTTTTCGTAAAAATATTACACTTTGGATGTTTTTCTATATAGTTTTGAACAAAACTAGTAACATCACCTGCAGTACAATGAACATTATTAACCATGAATTGAAGTTTACATTCATATCCAGTAAAAGATTCAAAAGCTTCCTTAAAGTCCTTATAAACAGCATAAGGCCATGTTTGATCAACACATAAAAAAACATTAATAGTTTTATTCTTTTTTCTTAGTTTTACACTTGTTATTGTGCTTTCACTAATTAATTTACTATACTTTTTTAATTGTAACGCTTCAATCAAAGCATCATAATTCATATAGAAACACCTACCTTACTGCCTATTAATTATACTATAAAATCATCTTAGTTTAAATAATAAATTAAAATAGCTTAACATATGTTAAGCTATCTTGCCAATAAACGAATTATATCTTGATAAGTAACAAATAACATTAATAATACTAATAACGCCATACTACCAAGTATTAAAACAGATCTTATTCTATTATCTAATTTCTTACCAACAATCATCTCACCTATTGTGATAATTGATTGTCCGCCATCTAACATTGGTAAAGGTAATAAATTCATCACACCAACATTAACACTTAAAATACCAATTAAATAAATGTAATTTAAGAATCCTAGTGATGCTTGTTCATTAGCAACCTCATATATTCCAACAGGTCCTGAAAGATTTTCTAATCCTCTACCTCGAATAAGTTTTGATAACGATAAGATTAAAGTTGAAATAGTATCTTTTAGTTCTTTGAATGCATAAGGAATACATTCAAGCAATGTTATTTCTTCAAAAGAATTTTGGAATACAAATCCAAACACTTTCCCTTCTTGACCTTCTACATAATCTTTAGTTAAAGTTACTTCATATTCAACATTGTTACGTAAGATTGTGAAAGTTATTGGATCGTCTTCTCCATAAAAGCTCGCTGCATTCATATAATCAATATAAGAATTTACTTTAATTGAAGACCCATCAACAAAAGTTGCTTTAATTAATCTATCACCACTTTTAATACCTGCTTCTTCCGCTACTGATCCTACCATAATTTCGTTGAAAATAGGCTCAGGCTTAGATACTTGTCCTATATTAGCATAAACGATAAAGAAGATTAACAACGCTAACACCATATTCATAAATACTCCAGCAAGCATTACAACTAATTGTTTTAATGGATGTAATCCCTTAATCGTACGTTCATAAGGAATGTTCTCAAATCCCTCTACACCTTCTTCACCAGCCATTGCAACATATCCACCTATAGGCAATAATCGTAGCGAATATTTCGTTTCACCCTTAACCTTTTGAAATAGTTGAGGTCCCATACCGATCGAGAACTCAGGTACATATACATTAAATGATTTAGCGGCAATAAAGTGTCCACATTCATGCACAGTTATTATTACACCTAATAATACTACAAAATAAATAATTCCCATTATTAACACCTTTCTATTAGTTCTAAAGCGTAATTTCTAGCTTTATTATCATAATTCCTTAAATCATCAATAGAATTATACTCTCTATTTTCAAAATGATGCACAGTTTCAATTACAATTCTTTCAACATCTAAAAAGCCAATTTTCTCACTTAAGAATGCACCAACTGCAATCTCATTAGCAGCATTCATAACACAAGGTAAGATTCCTTTTGCTTCCCCCACTTCATAAGCTAATTTTAATAAAGGATATCTTTCAAAACTTAATTCTTCAAATGTTAAGTTAGAATACTTCATAAAATCTAATTGATTGTCGTATTTCATGTCAATACGATTAGGATACGTTAATGCATATTGAATTGGAATACGCATATCAGATACTCCTAATTGAGCGATTATTGAATGATCCTTGTATTCTACCATAGAATGAATAATTGATTGTCTATGCAGAATAACACGAATTTTATCATAAGGCAACTTAAATAAGTAATGTGCTTCAATAACTTCAAATCCCTTATTCATCATTGTAGCACTATCAATAGTGATTTTATTTCCCATACTCCAATTTGGATGTCTTAATGCATCTGCCTTAGTAACACCTTTTAATTCTTCACGTGATTTATCTCTAAATGAGCCTCCACTAGCAGTAACAATTAACGAATTTACATCATCCATCTTGTTACCTTGTAAACATTGGAAAATAGCACTATGTTCACTATCTATAGGATACAGCTTAACGTTATGTTCATTTAGTTTTCTCTCAACAAGTTCACCAGCGACAACTAACGTTTCCTTATTAGCTAAAGCAATATCATTACCGCATTCAATCGCATTAATAGTAGGTTCCATCCCCACAAATCCTACAAGTGCATTAACAAATAAATCACATTTGATTCTCGCAAGTGTATTCAAACCTTCATTACCAAAATATACTGTCGCATTGGGAACAGCATTCTTTACTGTTACAACATCTTCTTCACGTTGTACACAAATGTTAGGAATTTTAAACTCATTAGCAGCTTTAATCAAACTATCAATGCGAGTACCTACAGCCATCCCAATTAATTCAAACTCATTAGGATTAGCTCTAACAATATCAATTACTTGTTCACCAATTGAACCACTACCACCTACTAATACTAACTTTTTCATAGTAAAATCTCCATAAGAATAAAGAATAAAGCAAAATTAATTAATAAACTATCAACTCTATCTAAAGCACCACCATGTCCAGGTAAAAAACTACCATAATCTTTGATATTGTAGTGACGCTTAATAAGTGAGAACATTAAGTCCCCCATTTGCCCAGCAACACCAAGCACAACACCAATAATTAAAGCATTAGACATAGATCCTAGTAATTCAGGGAAAATATACCACATTAGCACTGCAAATAATATACTTGCGATAAAGCCACCAATAGAGCCTTCCCAAGTCTTTTTGGGTGATACTCTTTCATTGAATTTATGTTTACCTAAGAAATATCCAGCAAAATAAGCACCAGTATCATTACCATAAGTAATAGCAGAGATAATTAACATATACATGTTATGAGTAAGCCCAACAACTAAAAAGGCATGAGCAACAAAAGCAATAAAGCTACAAACATAAGATAACATAAAAACATCTTCAAGTTTGATATTCTCATTCCAAATAGCAAAAATCATCAATAAGAAAGACATCAAAAAGCACATAACTGCTAAGTATTGAAGATCCATAAATCCAGCAGCTAAATAACCTATAATTAATAGAACTCTAAGCCAAACTGGAATCTCTTTAGCTCTTAATGAAGTAATTTCATAAAGAATCAATAAGCCAACACCAATAACCATAATATATACAGTATTACCGCCAATTATAAACAATGGAAGAAACAATGCTATAAGTAAAATTGCTGTAATAGCTCTTGTAAGCATACTATCTACCTCCAAATCTTCTTTCTCTCTTATCAAAATTTAAAATAGCTTCTTTAAAATCTTCAGCAGTAAAATCTGGCCATAATTTATCTGTGAAATACAATTCACTGTATGCAATTTGCCAAAGTAAGAAATTTGAAATACGTTGTTCACCACTTGTACGAATTAATAAATCAATTGGATTACAATTAGCAGCCATTAAATAACTAGCAAATAAATCCTCTGTTACTTCCTCTTCTTTAACCCCATCAGCAATCATTTGTTTTACTGCCAACACAATTTCACGTTGACCACCATAATTTAAACAAAGATTCAAAATAATCCCATTATTATGAGCTGTTCTAGCTTCAGCCTCTTCAATTGGTTTTCTAGTATATTCAGGCAGTCTATCACGTTCACCTATTAACTTAATAACAACATTATTTTCAATTAATTCTTCCAAATAATCATCTAAAAATTGTGCAGGTAGTTTCATAATATATTCAACTTCACTTTGTTCACGTTTCCAGTTTTCTGTTGAAAACGCATATAAAGTAAGACTCTTGATACCTAAATCATTCGCAGCAATAGTAATATTTCGAATGTTCTTTGTACCTTGTAAGTGACCGGCAGTTCTTGGTAAACCTTTTTTCTTAGCCCATCTACCATTACCATCCATAATCACAGCAACATTTTTAATCTGATTAGTCATAAATAATCAGCTCCTTTTTATAATACCTTATTATTATACCATATTATAGGCATAAACAGTATATTTATAATAATAGAAATTTAATTAATAAAATAAAAAAGTGAACCTAAGTTCACTTTTTAGGAAAATAATTAGATGCTCATAATTTCCTTATCTTTTTCAGCACCGATTACATCAATTTTCTTAATATAATCGTCAGTTAATTTTTGAATTTTTTCTTGACCATCTTTTTGTACATCTTCAGGTAATTCTTTATTTTTCTTTACAGCATCATTACCATCACGTCTAATATTACGGATAGCAACTTTTGCTTCTTCACCTTTCTTAGCTACTACTTTAGTCATTTCTTTACGACGTTCTTCAGTTAAGCTAGGTACAGTTAAACGAATTACTGTTCCATCATTTTGAGGAGCAATTCCTAAATCTGCTTTGTTGATAGCAGCTTCTAATTCTTTTAATAAAGAACGATCAAATGGTTTAATAACTAATGTCTTACCTTCTGAAACAGAAATACTAGCTACTTGATTAACTGGAGTAGCACTTCCATAGTAATCTACTTCAATACCATCTAATAAAGCAGCTGTAGCACGTCCTGTACGAACATGTTTTAATTCTTCTTCATAGCTAACAATAGCTTTATCCATTCTTTCTTTTACTGAATTTAAAATTGTTTGCATAATTATTTTTCCTCCTTAGTAATTACAGTTCCAATGTTTTCTCCATTGACTGCTCGTAAAATATTTCCAGCTTCATTCATGTTGAAAACAACTAAATCAATGCCGTTTTGCATACATAAAGTTGCTGCAGTTTGATCCATAACTTGTAAATTGTTACGGATTAGATCCATATAAGTAAGTTTATCATATTTTTTAGCATTTTCAACCTTTTTTGGATCAGCATCATAAACTCCATCAACACCATTCTTAGACATAAGGATAACATCTGCTCCAATTTCTGAAGCACGAAGAGCAGCAGTAGTATCTGTTGAGAAATATGGCGAACCAATTCCAGCAGCAAATATAACTACTCTTCCTTTTTCTAAATGACGTCTAGCTTTTCTAACAACAAAAGGTTCAGCTACTTTATTCATTTCGATAGCACTTTGTACTCTAGTAGGTACACCAACTTGTTCTAAAGAACTTTGAACAGCTAATGCATTCATAACAGTAGCTAACATTCCCATATAATCACCTTGAGAACGTTCAATACCGATATCTTCTAGTAATTTACCACGAACAAAGTTTCCTCCGCCAACAACTATCGCAAGTTCAACACCTGATTCTGCAACAGTCTTTAATTCATTGGCTAATGTTTTTAAAGTTTCAGGATCAAAGCCTTTACCTTGACCACCAGCTAACGCTTCACCGCTTAACTTAAGTAACACTCTTTTATACATATGGATCTCACCTTCCTATTTCAAAAAGAGGACACATGAAAATGTGTCCTTTAATTTTAACGAACTTGACTCATTACTTCTTCAGCAAAGTTATCTTGACGTTTTTCGATACCTTCACCTACTGCATAACGAACACATGTTAAGATGCTAGCATTAGCATTCTTTACATATTGTCCAACAGTTACATCAGGATTCTTGAAGAATGGTTGATCTTCTAAGCAGATTTCTTTTAACATCTTGCTGATACGACCTTCAATAATACCTGTAAAAACTTTTTCAGGTTTGTTAGCTAAAGATGGATCATTCTTAGCTAATTCAACTTGAATACCACGTTCATGAGAAATGAATTCTTCAGGAACATATGAACGGTTAATGAATTGAGGAGCCATAGCTGCTGCATGCATAGCAACATCCTTAGCAACTTCAGCATTGTCAGCAGAAAGAACTGTTACACAGCTAATCTTTCCACCCATGTGCATATAAGCACCGAAGCTTTGTCCATCTTCTTTATTGAAGATTTCAAAACGACGGAAGCTAATCTTTTCACCGATTGTAGCAGTAGCATTAACTAATAATGTTTCAATAGTTTCTCCACCATTGCTACTAGCCATAGCAGCTTCTAATGTAGCTGGTTTAGTAGCTAATAAGATTGAACCGATTTCACTTAATAAATCTAAGAATTGTTGGTTCTTAGCAACGAAGTCAGTTTCACTGTTAACTTCGAACATAGCAGCTGTGTTACCATCAACTACGATACGAGTTAAACCTTCAGCAGCGATACGGTCAGCTTTCTTAGCAGCTTTAGCGATACCTTTTTCTCTTAGCCAGTCCATAGCTGCAGAGATATCACCTTCACATGCTTCAAGGGCTTTTTTGCAGTCCATCATACCTGCACCGCTTTTTTCACGTAATTCTTTAACTAAACTTGCAGTAATTTGTGCCATTGTTAAATTTCCTCCGATTATTCAGCGCTTTCTGTAGCAGTTTCTTCAGCCTTAGGAGCTTCAGTTGTAGCTTCAGCTTCCTTTGCTGGACGACGATCTTTGAAGTTTCCACGACGTTCATTATTGTTATAACGAGCACGACGTTCTTCAGCACGAGCACGACGACGACGTTCATTTTCAGCTGCAGTTTCTTCAACATTAGCGATAACATCAGCCATAGTTACTTCTTTTTCATCTTCATCTTTAGTGTAAGCAACGCTTAATAAACCACCTTTTGCTTCCATAATAGCATCAGCCATTAAAGTAACAATTAATTTTACTGAACGTAATGCATCATCATTTGCAGGGATAGCGTAATCAACTTCTTCTGGATTACAGTTAGTATCAACGATACCGAATACTGGAATACCTAATTTCTTAGCTTCTGCAACTGCATTGTGTTCAACTTTTGGATCAACTACGAAGATAGCATTTGGAAGCTTCTTCATTTCTTTGATACCACCTAAGAAGTTTTCTAAACGAGCAGCTTCTTTACGAAGTTGAGCTTGTTCTTTCTTAGGATATTTTTCCATTAAACCAGTTTCTTCCATTTGTTCAATTTCAATTAAACGTTTGATACGTTTTTGGATAGTACGGAAGTTTGTTAAAGTACCACCTAACCATCTTTGGTTGATGAAGAAAGAACCTGTACGTAAAGCTTCTTCCATTACAACAACTTGAGCTTGTTTTTTAGTACCAACGAATAATACTTTACCGCCCTTTTCAGCAATTTCTTTCATTGCAACATAAGCTTCATCTAATTTAGCTTGAGTCTTTTCAAGGTCGATGATATATACACCATTACGAGCTGCGTAGATGTATGGACGCATTTTTGGATCCCAACGACGTGTTTGATGACCGAAATGAGAACCAGCTTCTAATAATTTCTTCATTGAAACAACTGACATAATTTAATTTTCCTCGCTTTCCGTTATTTCCTCCACCATTTCGAACATTACTTACTCTTGAATAAGAGCACGGAAATAATGAATTCATGGTGTGTGAAGTGCACTTATAAAGTGCCGTAAATTATATTATCACGAAATCATTAATAAAACAACTAAAAAATGCGATTAAATCGCATTTTTTACTATTTATTTAAATTTAGCTCGAGGATGTGTTTTAAAATATGAATCCTTTAATTTTTGAGTAGTTGTATGTACATAAATCTGTGTTGTAGATAAACTACTATGACCTAACAATTCCTGTACAATACGTAAGTCACATCCACCATCTAATAAGTGAGTTGCAAATGAATGTCTAAGTGTATGTGGATGTACAGAATTAGATAACCCAGAACGCTTTACCTGTTCATTCAAGATATATTGAATACCTCTAGTAGTTAGTTGTTCACCTTTTAAACTAACAAATAAATAATTGTGATGTTGATTGTTTTTCAACATTATTTCTGTTCTAGTCGTTTGTAAGTATGTTCTTAATAAATCTCTAATTGATTCATAAAAAGGTACAATACGTTCTTTCTTTCCTTTACCTAAAACTCTTACAAAGCATTCATCTAAATCAATATCACCAACACATAGATTAGCTGCTTCACTAACACGCAGACCACTAGCATAAATTAATTCTAACAAAACACGATTACGCATACCCATTTCATTACTAATATCAATAGATTCAAATAAGTTATCAATCTCATCTACAAATAAGAAATCTGGCAATTTTCTTTTATTCTTACCTAATTTAACTTGAATAAAAGGGTTTTCAATCACAATCTTACGTTCTTCTAAATAACTATAGAATGAACGCAATGCTGAGCATTTTCGTGCAATGCTACGATTATTCAACATCTTACTACCATATCGTATCTCACTTATAAAATTAAGTACAATTGGATATGTTACATCATTAAACGAAGAAATATTTTCACGCTTTAAAAAATCAACAAATTGCATTAAATCTCTTCTATATGAATCAGCTGTATGATCACTATGAGAATTTTTCATGTATATGTAATCAACAAAACTAATCACCCATTCATTTAAAACATCTTCACTCATTTATTCAATTCTTCTTTCATTTCACCCATAATTTCTAAAGCTTGTTTACTATATGCTTCTTTACGGTCTTTCTTATGCTTAACTTCTTTTTCAAGTGTCATAATACCAAAATTAGCATTCATTGGTTGGAAATTACCATCAGCTTTACTAATATATTGAGCTTGTGACCCCATTACAGTCGTTGAAGGAAGTTCGATTAATGGTAAGTTACGAACTCTACGAGACATGTTTATACCTGCCAATAGTCCACTAGCAGCACTTTCTACATAGCCTTCAACACCAGTCATTTGACCAGCAAAAAATAATCCTTCTCTACTACGTAACTCATAAGTAGGATTTAGTAATGTAGGAGAATTAATATATGTATTACGATGCATTACACCATAACGCACAATCTCACAGTTTTCTAACCCTGGAATCATACGTAAAACACGTTTTTGTTCAGGGAACGTAAGATGTGTTTGGAATCCTACAATATTGTATAAACTTCCTACAGCATTATCTTGACGTAATTGAACAACAGCATAAGGTCTTTTGCCCTCAGGTGTTTCTAATCCTACTGGTTTCATAGGACCAAATAGTAATGTTTGTTGTCCTCTTTTCGCCATTTCTTCAAAAGGCATACAGCCTTCAAAGAATACTTCTTTTTCAAAATCATGTAGAACAACTTTATCAGCTGTAATTACAGCATTATAAAAAGCTTCAAACTCATCCTTTGTCATAGGACAATTAATATAGTCTTTTTCACCTTTATCATAACGTGCTTTAAAATATGCTTTATCAAAATTAATACTATCTTTTTCAATAATTGGTGCAGCTGCATCATAAAAATAGAAGTAGTCTTTACCTAATAAAGCTTGAATCTTTTCAGACAATGAATCAGATGTTAACGGACCACTTGCAATTAAAACGTTACCATTTGGGATTTCAGTTACTTCTTCATTAATTACATTTATTAATGGATGATTACGAATTTTATCAGTTACGTATTGACTAAATCCAATTCTGTCAACTGCCAAAGCACTGCCTGCAGGAACTCTAGTTGCATCTGCTGCTTCCATTATTAATGAATTCAACATGCGCATTTCTTCTTTTAATACACCTACCGCATTTAATAACGCATCACTACGTAGTGAATTTGAACAGACTAATTCCGCAAAATTCTCAGTGTGATGTGCAGCACTCGATTTCTTAGGACGCATTTCATATAAATCTACTGAAATACCACGATTAGCTAATTGCCAAGCCGCTTCACTACCAGCTAATCCAGCACCAATAACAATAACCTTTTCCATTATTCTTCCTCATTTTTCTTTTTATTTGATAATATTGTCTTACACTTTGGATATCCACTACAAGCAATAAATTTCTTACCATATCTTGAAGTTTTCTCAACCATTGGTTTGCCACAGTTAGGACAATTAATACCAGTTTCTACATCAGCTTTCTTTTCTGATTTAATATATCTACATTTAGGATAACTACTACACCCAATGAATGTTTGACCAAAGCGATTCTTACGTTCAACTAGTGGAGAACCACAATCTGGACACAGTTCTTCTAATAATACTACTTTCTTTTCTTCTAATGGCTTATGGTATGAACATTCAGGATAATTCATACAGCAAATAAACTTACCAAAACGTCCTTTACGAATTACTAATTCGCCACCACAATCTGGACAAATCTCACCTGTTTTCTCAGGTTGTAGTTTTTCCATTTCATCATAAGCCTTTAAAACTAATGGATTAAATGCCTTATAGAATTCATCTAAAGCCTCAATATAATCAACCTTTTCTTCAGCGATTTCATCTAACTCTGTTTCCATATTAGCTGTATATGAAACATTGATGATAGAAGCAAAATATTCTTGTAACTTATCATTTGTAAGGATTCCTTGCTCAGTAGGAATAAACACTTTAGTCTTTCCGCCTTCTGCAGTCTTCTCTAATTTACAATAATCTCTAGATAATAAAGTATCAATAATTGAAGCATAAGTAGAAGGTCTACCAATACCCTTTTCTTCAAATTCCTTAATTAAGCGAGCTTCCGTATATCTAGGAGTTGGTTCTGTGAAATGTTGTTTATTGTAAATCTTCTCAGATGGTAACACTTCGTTTTCTTCTAACTTAGGAAGCTTTTCTTCTTTGTCCTCTTTATCATTGTAAACTTTTAAATAACCATCAAACTTTAATACACTTCCTGAAACACCAAATAATGTATTTTTATTTTCTAATGTTACTGAAGTTGCATCAAATTTTGCTGGTGCCATTACTGATGCCAATGCACGATCATAAATTAATTTATAAATTTTATATTGGTCATTTGTTAGATAAGGTTTCATTGATTCAGGGGTACGCTCAACACTAGTAGGACGAATTGCTTCATGGGCATCTTGCACATTATCATTCTTCTTGCCTGCCTTAGCTCTACCAACATATTCCTTACCATATGTTCTCACAATATATTCATTAGCTTCATGTAAATAAGTATTACTTAAACGAATTGAGTCAGTACGCATATATGTAATTAAACCTACAGTTTGTGTACCAATATCAATACCTTCATATAATCCTTGAGCAACCTGCATCGTTTTCTTAGATGTAAAATTCAATTTTCTTGAAGCATCTTGTTGTAGAGTTGATGTAACGAATGGAGGTTTAGCTTCATTCTTACGTTCAGTTTTTGTAACTTTAGAAACTTTAAAATCTTTATCAAGCGTAGATAATAAAGCATCACAATCTGCTTGTGTACTTAATTTAGGTTTCTTACCATCAACTTTATTTAATGTAGCTTCGAATTCCTTACTGCCCTTTTTAATTAATGCATGAATTGTGTGATACTCTTCACTAACGAAACTTTGAATTTCTCTTTCTCTATCTACAATAAGTTTTAAAGCTACACTTTGAACTCTACCAGCAGATTTAGAAGAAATTTTACGCATTAATAATTTAGATAATTTAAACCCAATAATTCTATCTAAAATACGTCTAGTTTCTTGTGAATGTACTAGTCCCATATCGATCGTTCTAGGTTCATTGAAAGCTTTCAAAACTGCATCCTTCGTAATTTCATTAAACTCAACACGATTCTTCGCATCAATAGGTAAATCAAGTTCTTCAGCTAAATGCCAAGAAATAGCCTCACCTTCACGGTCAGGGTCGGTTGCAAGATAAACAACTTCAGCCTTTTTAGCCTTAGCTTTTAAGTCTTTTACTAATGTTGCTTTATCCTTATTAATTGTATATGTAGGCTTGAAATCATTTTCGATATCAACACCTAGTCCTTCTTTACCTTTCGTTGCTAAATCACGAATATGACCTTTACTAAACACCACTTCATATTCATCACCTAAATATTTACCAATTGTTTTTGTCTTCGAAGGCGACTCAACAATAACTAATTTTGTCATTAACTTCACTCCACATCTTTACTGTTTAATCTTATCTATTTTTTTGTATTTGTCAAATCATTTTTCAGCATTTTACTAAATTCATCCAAATCCCATAACAAATTAGCTCCATCTTCTATCATCTTTAGATTCCCCTTGCCTGTTTCACTAAATATTGTATGTGGTATCACATACACCTCTTTTCCTAAATCCAGCATTTCTTTGACAGTAATAGAGGTTCCACTTCTTAGTGTTGACTCAATCACTATTAAAATATCACTTAAAGCTGCAATTAATCGATTTCTTTCAACAAAATGGTTCTGTCTTATAGGCTCCTCATATCGGTATTCACTAACCAATAGGTGATTTCCCTTAACTTCTCTAAATAAATCTGCGTTTATTTTCGGATATATGTATTTTAATCCACTCCCAATAACACCAATCGTACGTAATCCATATTTAATTGCTTCCTTGTGGGCTAATCCATCAATACCCTTTGCCATACCACTAATGATAATATAGTCTTTAGGAATGTGTTTTATTAGCTCTTTAATCACATTATACCCATATTCACTATTCTCTCGACTTCCAATTATCCCAATACTAGGTTTATGGATTAGAGTTATGTCACCTTCATAAAACAAGCATGTAGGTGGTTTAGCTAATCTCATCAATCTTTGAGGATACATTGGATTGATGAATGTAATGAATGTTTCATTCGTATCAATAATTTCTACTTCTTCATTAGTCTGCAATGCTCGTAAAACTTTCAATGAATTGTAGTGATACTTTAGATTTAATGAATAGATTCTTTTTGAAGACACATCAACTTTTTCCATTATCTTACCTCCTATTTAATTATTGTATTAATAATCAAAATAGGACAAAAAAAGATGAAATTACTTCATCTTTTTAAAATAATGTAGGTTGTAACATACTTTTTATTGGTTCAAATGTAGTTCTATGAATTGGACATGGCCCATTCTTTTCAATACATTCCTTATGTAATTTTGTATAATATCCTTTATGCTTTTTAAATTCATAACCAGGATATATTTCATCATATATTTCCATAATTTGATCCCTTGTAACCTTCGCAAGGATTGAGGCAGCTGCAATACTGATAGACTTCTGATCTCCTTTAATTAAAGAAATAACTTCCTTACCATCAATATCCATTGGCATAGCATCAGTTAACACACCACTCATATTAATCGATGATGTAAGTACACAATCCTTCATTGCCTTCTTTACTACTTGGTAAATATTACCTTTATCAATTTCGCTACGATCAACTATACAAATCACATAGTCTAATGCATTTTCAATAATTACTTTATATAATTCTTTACGTTTCTTCTCACTAATCTTTTTAGAATCATATATTCCATCATACGAAAAGTTAATTGGTAAAACAACACCAGCAACTACCACAGGGCCAGCAATAGGACCTCTACCAGCTTCATCTAAACCAATACATAGCTGATTTTTATTCCAAAACACTAATTCATTTTCATTACCTGCTTGCATTATAATCTCTCCCAAGTCATTGGACCTAAATCATTATCACGTACTTCACGTAACAACATTTCTCTAACACGTACAATATCTACTTCTCCACCAGATTTCAACATCTTACGTTTATCTCCAATAGCTAGTAGCATATCTTCTGTATTTTCAATACTTTCTACACCATAACGACTCATAATAAGCTCAGGATAAAATTCATGAATATATGAAAGTGCATAGTGTACTACTTCTTCAATTGGGAGAATTTGATCTCTAATTGCTCCAGTAACTGCTAGACGAAGAGCAATTTGTTCATCCTCAAATTTTGGCCATAGTACTCCTGGAGTATCTAATAATTCAAAATCGTTATTAACTTTGATCCATTGTGTAGCTTTTGTTACACCTGGTCTATCTCCAGTAATCGTAGCTTTACGCTTTGCCATACGATTGATTAATGTAGATTTTCCTACATTAGGAATACCAATAATCATAGCACGAATAGCTCTAGGTCGTATTCCTTTACGCGCCTCACGTTCAAACTTAGCCTTTAATAATTCCTTACTCTTAGCAAGTATTTGTTGCATAGGAGCTCCTTTTGTTAAGTCAGCTGAAATAACCAATGTATTATCACTAGATAATTCACTAATCCATTTACTAGTCATCTTAGCATCAGCTTTATCTTCTTTAGTAAGAATAATTAAACGTGGCTTATTATTTGTTATTTGATGTAGTAATGGGTTAGCACTTGATGCAGGAATTCGTGCATCACGTAACTCAATTACCATATCAACCATCTTTATCTTTTCTTCTATTTCTCTTTTAGCCTTGGTCATGTGCCCTGGAAACCATTGAATTTGAGCCATTATTTCACCCCTAATCTATTAATTGGATAAATCACAAATACACCTTTACTAACAATTTGTGACTCATTAATCACACCAAAATCTCGTGAATCTCTTGATGAAGGTCGATTATCTCCAACCACAAAGTATTCACCTTCACCAATCATAAATGGTTTAAAATCATCAGTAAAATAATCATTTATAGCCATTGAAACACTTAAACGATATTCATCATCTAAAAAATCTTCAGAAATCTTAACTCCATCAATAAATAAAGTATCTTCTACATATTGTATCATTTCATTAGGCATTCCTACAATACGCTTAACAAGATATTCTTCTTTTACTTCATCATATATTACAACTATATCAAATCTATCAATATCATCAACATTTAAACCTATTACACCACTAAAAGCTAAATCACCATCATGTAATGTTGGATACATACTTTTACCATCAATTCTAATTGGTCTAAATAAAAAAGTAGTAATTAATGCAGCTACAAAATAACAGCATAATAAATCACGTGCAATAGTTAATATTGTGATAAATATATTAGTATCACTTTTCATACGTTTATTCTTTTTACGACGATTCTTCACTTCACACTCAGCAATTAATTTATCAAAATCATTTGGAGATAAATCTCCGAAAACATTAC
The DNA here is from genome assembly GCA_017532345.1 of Erysipelotrichales bacterium. Taxonomy (GTDB): domain Bacteria; phylum Bacillota_I; class Bacilli_A; order Erysipelotrichales; family Erysipelotrichaceae; genus SIG230. Next base: position 1,399 of record JAFXJJ010000083.1, on the reverse strand, counting down.
TTGTTGTATTTCTATCAATAATTTCATTTAATTCATTTGTATTCTCATTAACTTGTATATTCTCATCAACTGTATCAGTTTTCACTTCTACAGTGTTATTCTCATTTTCGTTCATATTAAACCTCTTATCTAACACTAGCATTATACCAAATAATTAATACCTTGAAAACATAAAATAAAAGCACCTAATGGTGCTTTTAAATTAGCGAATTTCTTTAATACGAGCTGCTTTACCAGATAATCCACGAAGATAGTATAATTTGTTTCTTCTTACCTTACCATGACGAACAACTTCGATTTTGTCGATGATTGGAGTATGTACTGGGAATGTTCTTTCAACACCGATTTGGTTAGAAATCTTACGAACTGTGAAAGTTTCACCAATACCACTACCTTGACGGCAGATTACTAAACCTTCGAATAATTGGATACGGCTCTTGTCGCCTTCTTTGATCTTTACGTAAACTTTTACTGTATCCCCTGATTTGAATGTAGGGATGTCTTTACGTAGTTGTGATTCTGTTACTTTAGTAACTAAATTCATGTTCATATTAACAATCTCCTTCTTGTAGTTCATAGTATTATTACCAGCGGAGCTACCGTTTGCCCATAAGGACTTGTAAATAATACCATAACTAATGTAAGAAATCAATTATTTTTTTAATTTTTCTAAGATTTTTCTTTCTTCTTCACTAAAACTTCTATTTTCTAATAAATCAGGTCTTCTCTCTAGCGTTAATTCTAAAGATTTCTCTAAACGCCATTTGCGAATATTCTCATGATGACCGCTTAATAATACCTCAGGTACTATATCACCTCTAAAATCAATTGGGCGAGTATATTGAGGATATTCTAATAAGCCATTTTCAAACGATTCATCTTCATGACTCTCATTACGTATTACACCATTAATTAGACGAATGATTGAATCAGAAACAACCATAGCACCTAATTCACCACCCGTTAAGATGAAATCCCCAATGGAAATTTCTTCATCAACATATTTCATAATACGTTCATCAAAACCTTCATAATGACCACATAGAATAATAATATGCTCATGCTTCGAAAACTCATGAGCAACCTTTTGATTATAAGTTCTACCTCTAGGACTCATTACTATCGTATAACTATTTTCAGTCTTAACACTTTCTAAGGCATCAACAACACTCTGACAAGCAATTACCATTCCTTGTCCCCCACCACATGGGGTATCATCAACATGATTATGCTTATCTAGTGTGAAATCTCTAAAATTAACTAGTTCAATTTCAACACTTTCTTTATCAATTGCTCTTTTAATAATTGAAGTATTAAGAAAGCCTTCAAACATTTCAGGGAATAACGTTAATACTGTTATCTTCATAGTAATCCCTCAATAACATTAATTTTCATAATT
>JAFXJJ010000082.1 GCA_017532345.1 Erysipelotrichales bacterium | reverse complement strand
CGGTCAATGCAGAATGGTTGTTCCACTGATTGATGAAATCGCATCAGAAAGAGAAGATATCAAGGTTGTGAAAATCAACATTGTCGAAAATCCTGAACTAGCAAACCAGTATAATGTCTATTCGATTCCAACACTTATAGTGATGGAACATGGTAAAATTATCAATAGAGCTATGGGATATCGCCCTAAGAAAGCAATTCTTGACTTGATTTAATCAAATTGCCCCATCAAATCTGATGGGGCAATTCTATTATTTTAAATTATTTTACTATCTTCTTTTAAGCTATATACTAAGTTATTGTAGAATACAATAATATTTTGATGGTCAATTAACGCCATATTTAATAATTCATATGGATCATTAATAACTTCTCTAGTTGCAAGCATAGTTAATAAAATATTTAAGTTAACTGATGATACTACACCTACATTAGAATATTGGGAAGCAACTTCCATCGCAACTTCAAATGTTGGACCTTCAGATAAATCAGTAAGAATAATTACACTATCATTACGAGTTACTAAGTCATCAACAAGAATTTGTAGTTTACCTTCATACATATCAACAGTTTTATTGTTGTGGAAGTTAAGAGAGTATATTTCGTCTTTTTTACCTGTCATTGATATCATTGCTTCATACATGCCTGTACCAAACATTCCATGTCCTGTAACTATTAAGCCTACCATATTATTTCCTCCCTTAATTCTTATAGTTATTGTATACCTTTTAAGAGTAAATTTCAAAGCATAGGCTCAACAAATTACTATTTTCTTTCTAAATACATAGCAAGTACTGAAATATCACTAGGATTTACCCCACTAATACGACTAGCTTGACCTACGGTGAATGGTCTAATAGCCTCAAATTTATCTCTTGCCTCTAATGCTAGATTAGGAATTTCACTGTAATTAATATCTTCGGGAATCTTCACAAACTCCATCTTATTAAGCTTTTCAGCACTACGTAACGCTTTACTAATGTAGCCTTCATACTTGACATTGATTTCTACACATCTACCAATTCTTTCATCAAAATCAAATGGCAGATACTTTCTTAATGCTTCTAATTCTACATGAGGACGACGTAGTAAATCTAAGGCACTTAGTCCAGCACTAAGTGGTTCATATCCAAGTGTTGCTAGATATTCATTCACATCACTCTTCATAGTGAAACGCACTTCATCTAGCTTATCACTTAATGCTTGAATTTCATTACACTTAGCTACATATCTTTGGTAGCGTTCCTCAGTAATTGTACCTGCCTTATAGCCATAATCAGTTAAACGCATATCAGCATTATCATGACGTAATAATAGACGATATTCAGCACGACTTGTAAGTAAACGATATGGCTCTTCTGTGCCTTTAGTTACTAAATCATCAATCATTACACCGATATATGCTTCATCTCTACGTAACACTAATGGTTCTTTATTTTGAATACGTAATCCTAAATTGATACCAGCAAGTAATCCTTGTCCCGCTGCTTCTTCGTATCCACTAGTACCATTGATTTGTCCAGCAGTATATAAATTACGAATTACTTTAGTTTCTAATGTTGGCTTTAATTGTAAAGGATTCACTGCATCATATTCAATCGCATAAGCATAAATCTTAATCACGGCATTCTCTAAGCCTGGAAGTGAATGAATCATTTCTTCTTGCACATGTGGAGGCATTGAGTTAGAGAAACCTTGAATATATGTAGTATCTAATGATAAGCTTTCTGGTTCTAAGAAGATTTGGTGGCGCTCCTTATCTTCAAAACGCACTAGCTTGGTTTCAATTGATGGACAATAACGAGGACCAACGCCAGTTACTGCACCACTATACATACTAGATTATAATAAATGTTCTTTAATAATTCGATGTGTTTCTTCATTTGTATACGTAAGATAACATACCTCTTGTTCTTCAAATGGTTTACATATTGTTGAATCTTCACTAAAGAAGTATGCCTTATCACTACCTGGTTCTACACTTGTTTTTGAGAAATCAATTGTATTTGTATACACACGAGCAGGTGTACCTGTTTTTAAACGGAATGTTTCAATTCCTAAATCACGTAAGTTTTGGGATAAGTTCTTAGTAACCGGATCTCCATCTGGTCCACTTTCCTTCACATCGCTACCCATCATTACTGTAGCTGCCATATATGTACCCGTAGTTAGTACAACACCTTTAGCCAGTAATTCACCACCATTTTGAAGTAACAAGCCCTTTACTTCACCATTTTCTACTATCAATTTCTCAACAATATCTTCAATG
>JAFXJJ010000081.1 GCA_017532345.1 Erysipelotrichales bacterium | reverse complement strand
ATTCAAATTTTTATTTATTTTAAGTGTCTACTTGACAGAGCTCAGATCAAACTTCGACTTTTATTTTAATTATTCTTGTTCTAAAGCAAGTGTTTTTGTAGTGATGTCACAAACTTCAGTTGGCCCATAGTATTGGATAGCACCTGGATATACGAAGCAAGTTTCACTAGCCCATTCTTCTCTGTGAGCTTCGAAGAATTTGAATGGTTTACCTTCAAGTTCAACAAGAGCTTTCTTGATAACTGGTTTGTCTTCACCATGTCTTCTTTCGATGTTCATCATCTTAGTGATTGGCATACCACCAGCTACCCATTCATTAGCAGGTTTAGAAAGGTTAGAGATTTTTGATAGGTAACCATTGTAACCATATTGGATAAGCATGAATGCGTTGTAACCTAATGAATAGCAGTAATCTGAGTCGAAGTTAGAAGGGAATGCACATCTACCTTCATAACCTAAGAAGTGATGAAGAGCACTGAACTTACCATTGAATGTTCCAGCAGCTTTTCTTTCTGCTAATTTGTCAGCTACTAAAGCTGAGAATAATTTTTCTGATTCGATAAGAGATACTTGTACGTTACCATGAGGATCTCTTTCTAAGAATAATTGTTGTTGAATGCTAGTTGGAAGAATAGCGAATACTTCCATAGATTCTTTAGTTAAACCATTTTGAATGAATGCATATTTGTCATCCCATGTTGGAAGAGCGTTAAATGCATCAGCTTTGCTTCCTGCAAGAAGCTCATTGATTTCATGAATTAATACTGAGAATTCAGGAACGAATTCAACTACACCTTCAGGGATAATTGCTACACCGAAGTTCATGCCTTTATTAGAACGTGTTACTACTGAATCAGCAATGTAATCAGCGATTTGAGATAAAGACATTTTCTTAGCTGCTACTTCTTCAGAGATTAAGCAGATGTTTGGTTGAGTTTCTAATGCACATTCTAATGCAACGTGAGAAGCGGAACGTCCCATAACTTTGATGAAGTGCCAATATTTCTTAGCTGAGTTAGCATCTCTTTCAATGTTACCGATAATTTCGCTATATGTCTTAGTTGCAGTATCGAAACCGAATGAACATTCGATATCTTCGTTCTTAAGGTCACCGTCAATTGTCTTAGGGCATCCAATTACTTGAACACCAGTGTTATGAGCTGCAAAGTATTCAGCTAATACACCAGCATTAGTATTTGAGTCATCCCCACCGATAATAACGATAGCAGTAATACCATGTTTCTTACATACTTCAGCAACAATCGCAAATTGTTCATTAGTTTCAAGTTTAGTTCTACCAGAACCGATAATATCGAATCCACCAGTGTTTCTATATTGATCGATATATTCATCATCAAATACAACATAATTGTCTTCGATTAAACCAATAGGACCATTCTTAAAGCCATAAAGTTCATTTTCTTTATTAGTAGCTTTTAAAGCGTCATATAATCCACAAATAACGTTGTGTCCACCTGGAGCTTGTCCACCAGAAAGAATAACACCAACAACTTGCTTCTTAGCTTCAGAAGTGTTTTCTCCTTGTTGGAATGTGATTTCCTTTTTCCCATAAGTATTAGGGAAAAGAGCTTTAATCTTTTCTTGATCGGCTACACTATGAGTTTCTTCGCCTTCCTTAACACTGATATTAGCAATACCATTTCTTAGCATGCCAGGAAGTTTAGGAGTATACTCATATCTAGCTTTTTGTAGTGATGAAATTGTCATAAATAATCTCCTTTTATATTTTCATACACATCAATTTTAAGGTATTTACCTTAAAAAGTAAACCATTATTAGTATCTTATTGTGAGGAATTTAGATAGATTTTAATAGTTTTAAGATAAATATCTGGAAGTAATAATTAATTACTGAAGTTTTGATTAAACTATTAGCTATATCTCATCTTTATAACACACATTGATTATTATACTAATGTGTAATATAATTTCTATATATGCATATAAAACGTATAATAGTATAAAGGAGTGAAACTATGGCTACTAACTATGGTGGATATATGGGAAAGGTATTAAGGATTAACCTATCAACAAAAGAGGTAAGTGAATATCCTTTTTCAGATGAAGAAAGAAAGCTATATATTGGTGGTAAAACAATGGCTGCCAAGATTCTTTCTGATCATCTAACAGGTAATGAGAAGGCATTTTCAGAAGATAATTTGTTAGTGATTACGACTGGTCCTATGACTGGTTCTGGGGCACCTAGTTCTAGTCGTTTCAATATCTCAACATTATCACCACTTACAGGTTATATTACGTCTTCTAACTGTGGTGGTAATTTTGGTTATTATTTAAAAAAGGCTGGCTTAGATGCTTTAGTTATTAGTGGTAAGTGTGAGAATCCTACTTGGATTGAGATACAAAATGATACTGTATTATTCCATGAAGCAGATGACTTGTGGGGCTTAAAAACATCTGAAACGCAAGAAAAGCTAGATGAAAAGCTTACTATGAAGAATGGGCGAGTTCGCAAGAATGGTAAGATTTGTATTGGTCCTGCAGGAGAAAATCAAGTATTATATGCATCGATTATTTCTAATGAACGTGTATCAGGACGTGGTGGTACTGGTGCAGTGATGGGCTGGATGAAGTTAAAGGCTGTATGTGCTAGTGGTAATAAAGAGGTTAAGGTTATTGAGAAGGAAAAGATGGTTAAACATACTCAAAAATGGTTTAAGTATTTGCGTAAACATCCATTAACTGGAAATCAATTACCTAAGATGGGGACTGCTGGATTAGTTAGTGCTATGCAAATGAAGAGTATTCTATCTACTAAGAATTATCAATATGGTCAATATGATAAGTTTGAGGATATTAGTGGAGAGAAATTAGCTGAAGAATATAATATCGTTAATAAAGGTTGTTTAACGTGTCCAATTCGTTGTGCAAGAACAGTAGAAGTAAATGGAAAGCAAGTAAAAGGACCTGAATTAGAAACATTAGTATTACTAGGTAGTGGTATTTTAAATAATGATTTGAAGTCTATTTTAAGATGGAATTATGAGTTAGATGAATTAGGTATGGATACGATTTCATGTGCTAATACATTATCTTATGCCATGGAAGCTAATGAAAAGGGATTATGGGATAATGGTCTAGTGTTTAGTGAAATAGATGATATATCTAAAGTATTTGAAGATATTGCTTATGCTAGAGGAATTGGTGCGGAATTGGCACTTGGAAGTAAACGACTAGCTGAAAAATATGGTGGTAAAGAGTTTGCGATTAATGCCAAAGGGATGGAATTAGCTGCTTATGAGCCACGTAAAACAGTTGGATTAGGTTTGGGCTATGCGGTAAGTAATCGTGGTGGATGTCATTTAAATGGTGGTTATCTAGTAATTCTAGAGGGCTTAGGATTATCAATTGACCCTACGACTCCACGTGGGAAGGCAGATCTTACAATGATGTTCCAAGACTTAATGGAAATGATATCAGCAACAGGTCAATGTTTATTTACTAGTTATGCATTCTTCCCATCACCACTAATGAATCATCCAAATAGCTGGTATACAAAATTAGTGAATAAGATACTTCCATATTGTGGTGGAGTAGTACGCTTTATTAATAAATTTCCTGAAATTGCTTTCTTCCATTTACCAGTATTCCATCATACGAAAGCGTTTGAATTAGTTACTGGTATGAAGATGCCATTTGGTAATTATCTTCGCGCAGGAGAACGTGGTTATAACCTAGAAAGAATTGTGAATGCCCGCTTTGGAGTAGATGAATCTAAAGACTCATTACCAAAACGATTAACAGATGTGCCACAAGATCCTAATAAACCAGAAACAAAGGTTCCTTTAGAAACAATGAAGAAAGTATATTATAAGGCTAGAGGCTGGGATGAAAAGGGATTACCAACAAAGAAAACAATTGAACGTCTAAAATTAGATGGTGATGTACGTGATAAAGGTTAGTTTATATGGCGTCATTCGTTTACAAGCGGGTATAAGTCATTTTGAGAGTACTGCTAGTACATTGTCTGAACTGAAAGAAAAGATACCGAACGTTAGCAGAAAAGAAGCTGATGATCTAATTGTATTAGTGAATGGTACAGCAGTGAAAAAGAAATACAAATTTAAAGATGGTGATGAAGTTGTATTTATGTCACCAGCTGGAGGTGGATAGGATGAGTGAGAAGAAGAAACCATTAATAGATGAGAAAGTTTGTGCTGGTTGCTCGGTATGTGTAGAAAATTGTCCGATGGATTGTTTAGAAATAAGTGAGCCTAAGTTTCATGGAGATATTAATACAATTGCTTACTTAAAGAATAGTGATGCTTGTATTGGGTGTGGTATATGTGCCAAGGTTTGTCCGATTCAAGCAATAGAAATCAAGAAATTATAATCAAGGAAGAACATCATAATGATGTTCTTTTGTATATTTACGAGATACCGACACATAGTAATAGTGGAGGTAGTGTTATGGAAAATCAAAATGAGATAAATGTATTAGATGAATTAAATAAAGGAGCATGTATGGGAATGGATGCCATCCACTTCATAATGGATAAGGTAGAAGAAGGTGGTCTAAAAGAAGAATTAAACCGACAATACACGAAGTATAAAGAAATCTCAACTAAGATATACGCTTTATACCCAGAATATAGTAGACAAGAACCACATGAAACTTCTACGATGAATAAACTGATGACATGGTATGGGATAGAGATGAAAACGCTAACGGACAGTAGTACATCGAAGTTGACAGAGCTATTACTTCAAGGAACTAATATGGGGATTATTGAAGGTAGAAAACTATTAAATCATAAGGATACAAATGAAGATGTGCATAAGCTCGTGAAAGAGTATGTAGATATGCAAGAGGATGCAGTAGAAAAGCTTAAACAATTCTTATAGAAGACTAGAAATAGTCTTTTTTTGTATATTAATTGACTATTAATAGTAATCGTGTTATGTTGAGATAAAGTAGTATGCAGATAATTAAAATCATAATTAAGTAGTAAAACAATATAGTATCATAAGGGAGGACTAACAATGAAACAGTACATAAATGATAATTGGTATTTTACGCCAAACTATACTGATGAATTATTAAATAGCAACTTAAATAACTTACAAGTGGTAGCTGTGCGGTTACCTCATACAGTAAAGGAACTTCCGTATAACTATTGTAACGAAAAAGACTACCAAATGGTAAGCGGATATGCGTATGAACTATATGCACCGAATAATTGGGAAGGTAAATATGTAGGAATCACATTTCTAGCAGCAGGGCATGAAGCAGAGGTGTATTTAAATGGTGAATGTATCGGTAAGCATAGTTCTGGTTATACAGCATTTACACTAGAATTAAAGAATTTGAAATATGAGGAAAAGAATCGTATTGTTGTGAAGCTTGATTCTAGGGAATCTCTGAATATTCCACCTTTTGGTAATGTGATTGACTATCTGACATATGGTGGTTTATATCGTGGTGTTTATATTGAAGTGAAGGAATTATCACGCTTAACTGATGTATATCTTTATGGGAATATGGAAGGTAAGCTAAATATTGAGGTTAGTGGAGTAAATACAGATGGTTGTGGTGTACAAATTGATGTATTAGATAATGATAATGTTGTGGCATCAATTAAAGATACTTATAAAAGGAACTATGAACTACAAGTTAATAATGTAAAGTTATGGGATATTGATAATCCTAATTTATATAATGTGTCAGTTAAACTACTGAATGGTAGTGAATTGGTCGATGAAATCGAAGATAGAGTAGGTTTTAGAGAAATTAAGTTTGTTGCTGATGGGTTCTATCTTAATAATAAGAAAATTAAGATTAGAGGGTTAAATCGTCATCAAAGCTGGCCATATATGGGATATGCTGCACCAGAGCGTGCGCAAAAGCTAGATGCTGATATTCTTAAATATGAATTAGGATGTAATGCAGTGCGTACTAGTCATTATCCTCAAAGTAAAGGATTTATTGAACGTTGTGATGAAATTGGATTACTAGTATTTACTGAAATTCCAGGTTGGCAACATATTGGTAATGAGGAATGGAAGAAGCAGGCTATTAAAAATACTGAAGAAATGATACTTCAATATCGTAATCATCCAAGTATTTTTATTTGGGGAGTACGTATTAATGAAAGCTTAGATGATGATGAATTCTATACAAAAACTAATGAATTAGCGCATTCATTAGATGCTACACGTCCTACAGGCGGTGTTCGTTATATTAAGAAGAGTCATCTATTAGAAGATGTATATACTTATAATGACTTCTTCCACAATGGTACTAATGCAGGCTGTGAGTCTAAGAAGAACGTTACTCCTGATATGAATAAAGGTTATTTAATTACTGAAAATAATGGACATATGTTCCCTACTAAGCCATTTGATTGGGAAAAGAAACGTTTGGAACATGCACTTCGTCATGCCCGAGTAATCAACGATGTAGCTCATCATAGTGATATTGCTGGCCATTTTAACTGGTGTATGTTTGATTATAATACTCATAAAGACTTTGGTAGTGGGGATCGAATTTGTTATCACGGGGTAATGGATATGTTTAGAAATCCTAAGTTAGCAGCATCAGTATTTGCTGCTGAAGGTTTAGAAACTCCGGTATTAGCAGTAAGTAGTAGTATGGATATTGGTGAGCATCCAGCAGGCTCAATTGGTGATATTTACGCATTCACGAATGCCGATGAGGTGGCATTATATAAGAATGATGAGTTTGTAGGTAAATATACAGCAAGCTCTGATTATAAAGATATGAAGCATGGACCAGTTTGTGTTGATGATACAATCGGTTGTTTATTAGAGGTTAATGAAGGATTAGATAAGAAGACAGCTGATGATGTTAAGAAGGTATTATTAAGTGTAGCTAAGCATGGATTAGGTGCTATGCCATTAAATACAATGTTAACTGCTGCGAAATTGATGACTTTAAAACACTTTAGTTTTGCCCAAGCAACTGAATTATATGGTAAGTATGTAAGTAATTGGGGTGGCAAGCTAACTACATGGAAGTTTGTAGCTATTAAAGATGGTAAAGAAGTTGCAACTGTTATTAAAGGTGCAGTAGATTCAATTCACTTAGATGTGAGAATTGATACAAATGAGTTAATTGAAAATGAAAGCTGGGATATGGCAACAATTCGTATTCGTATGTTAGATAATTATGGTAACGTGATACCGTACGGTAGTCATGTGGTAAGTATTGAAACAGAAGGTGTAGTTGAAGTTGTGGGTCCTAAGCATATTTCACTAATTGGTGGGCAATGTGGTACTTATGTTCGTACGACTGGCAAGGAAGGTAGTGCTACAGTACGTATTAAGGTTGAAGGTGTAGATGAAATCACTATTCCACTAACAGTAAAAAAAGATAATAATTAAAATGGAAGGTATAAATATGATTACAATACAAGATAATTTATTTCATATTCAAACAAATAATACTAGCTATATAATGCAAGTACGTAATGGTATGTTAGAGAACTTATATTATGGTTCTAAGGTACATGCGGATGTTGATGTATTAGCAGATAAGCTATATTCAGGCTATGGCTCTGATGTTGTATATAACAGCAAAGAAGATGCTGCATTATCATTATTCCATTTAAATATGGAGATTACACCAGTAGGGAAAGGTGATTATCGTTCTAATAGTATTGAAGTCGAATTTGCGGATACAAATCGTGTATTTGATTTAAAATATGTATCTAGTGAAGTAGTAGAAGGTGGGATTGAAGATATTGGATTACCTACTGCTCATGATGGAGAAGAAACATTAGTGATTACATTAGAATCACCTCAAGGCTTACGTTTCTATTTATATTACACAACATATCCTAATTGTGATGTGATCGTACGTCATATGCGCGTTATGAACACTGGTGAAGATAAAGTAGTATTACGTAAAGTCATGAGCTATCAATTAGATATTCCTAATTTAGGATATAACTTATCTACCTTTACGGGTGCATGGGGTAGAGAGCGTCATGAAACAAGTACTTCACTAACGATTGGTAACCATAGCTTTGGAAGTACTACAGGTATTTCATCACATTACTGTAATCCATTCTTCATGGTTTCAGAAAAGAAGGCTACAGAGCATACTGGTAAAGTATATGGCTTTAATTTAATATATTCAGGTTCTCACTATGGTAGTGTAGAGGTAAATCAATTTGCGCGAATTCGTATTCAAGCAGGTATTCAACCAACTAATTTCTCTTGGACTTTAAATAACAATGAATATTTCGATACTCCACAAGCAGTCCTAACATATTCTAAATATGGTAAGAATGGCATGAGTCAAAATATGCATGCCTTTGTGAATAATCATATCGTACGTGGTGAATGGGCTAATAAACCTCGACCAGTATTAATAAATAACTGGGAAGGTACATACTTTGATTTTAAAGAATCTAAGTTATTAAGCTTAGCTAAAGAAGCCAAGAAGCTTGGTATTGAATTATTTGTATTAGATGATGGCTGGTTTAAAGGCAGAGATAATGATACTGCAGGATTAGGTGATTATTCATTAAATGAGAAGAAGCTACCTAATGGATTAGATGGGCTAGCAAGAAAAATAGAAGAATTAGGTATGAAGTTTGGCTTATGGTTTGAACCTGAAATGACGAATCCTAATAGTGATTTGTATCGTGCTCATCCTGATTGGGTAGTACGTCATCCTGATATTGAACCATCATTAAGTAGAAATCAATTAGTATTAGATTTATGTAGAACTGAAGTACAGGATTATATTATTGAAAATGTAAATAGAATTTTAAAGAGTGCTTCCATATCTTATGTTAAGTGGGATATGAATCGTCCATTAAGTGATACATATAGTAAAGTATTAGATGACCAAGGTCGTTTCAATTATGAATGGACAAAAGGTACATATCGTATCATGCGTGAGATTGTGAATGCCAATCCACATATTCTATTTGAAGGATGTGCATCGGGCGGTAATCGTTTTGATTTAGGAATCTTATGTTTTATGCCACAAATATGGACTAGTGATGATACAGATACGTATGAACGTACGAAGATACAAACAGGAACTAGTTATGGCTATCCACAAAGTGTAATGGGATGCCACGTTTCAGCAGCTCCTAATCATCAAACAATGCGTATGTCACCAATTGAAGCACGTTTCGATGTGGCATCAATCGGTATGCTTGGCTATGAATTAGACCTTACTCAATTAACT
>JAFXJJ010000009.1 GCA_017532345.1 Erysipelotrichales bacterium | reverse complement strand
GTCCATTTTCAAATTAGCTGCTAATAGTAATATGAAGGGGTAATAAGAAAGGAGAAAAATGACCAGTAAATTATTAGACAGAACTAAATTTGATCGTTGTATGTTAGAGAAAGCACCGCTAAGAGATTATGGTTTTCATAAAATCTTTGATCCTACCACAGAGGATGGGAAGCAGTGCATAGGCTTCTTATTAAGAAGTATTTGTGGAATGGTAGATGTTGAAATTGATACATTGTTACCTCGAAGATATGAGGGAGAGAAAGGTGAAAAGAAAACAACAGAATCTGATATTCGTATTATTGTAAATAAAGAATATCATGTAGTAATTGAAATGCAGTTAATAGCTACAAAAGAGTTTTTACTTAGAAGTGGGTTTTATACTGCTAGTGAAATTGCGAATCAATTAGATAGTGGAGAATTACATTTAGAATTAAAACAGACTATTATGATATGTTTAATGGATGAAGTTAAATTTAAAGAAGGAAAGAAAGGTAAATATATCAGAAAGTCACGAATGTGTGATGAAGATGGAGAGGAAAGAACAGGGTTTCCATATGTATATGATGTGTATTTAGGAAGGTTAGTAAATAAGGAGATAGACTATAGTAAATATGATGTGGAGACGATTCTTGCGGTGTTTGCACAGGTTATGTATAATAAAGATGATGAAGAAATAAAAAGTAGGATAAAAGAATATATAATGAAGGGAGAGGGAGTGCTTATGGAAGGATTAGATAAAATAGTAGACAAAGTAGAATATATAAATAATGACCAAGCATCCCGTGAAGAACTGATAGCAGACTATTGGGAATACCAAATGCAGATGGGAATCAAAAGAGAGTATAAAAATGAAGGAATCGAAGAGGGTATTCAAATAGGAAGAGAAGAAGGAATCGAAATAGGAAAGCAAGAAGGTATCGAAATAGGTGTTGAGAAAAGCATTGTAAGTATGTCTAAAAATGGATATAAAGAGAGTGAGATTGCAACTGCATTGAGTCTATCACTAGAGTATGTATGTGAAGTGTTAAGAGAAGATAATAAATAGTTTTAGATTTGTTAATTGAAAAAACGAAGGTGCTTCTTAGTGTTAATTAAATAAAACAGTATAAACATAAGCAATAAAAAACAGATGCATATTTGACTATTCGGTCAGTTACATCTGTTTTTAGTTTTATTTAGCTTTATGAATTAAATACATTGATATCAGCCTTTTTAGCTTGCTTACAAAGGTCTTTTGTTTGTATCTTATATAGTTTACCATCTTTTAAGAAATGTGTGCCTAATTGCCTAAATTCAAACTCTGTATGAGTCTTTATACATTGTTCTCTAATATCTAATACCCAATTATAGTCTAGTACTCGACCATTACTATCGGATTCTCCTCCCACTACTACTAATTCAATATCATTTAAGTATTTATCGATAGAAATAGCCTCTAATAATGGCTGGGCTGTTATGCATTTATGCTTAATTGGTAAATCTTTAAAGATATTTAAACGATAATCAGCATTCTTTTGATTTTCAATTGTACAACAAACAACAACATTATCATAACCATCATTCCAATCATCAGGAATACATTTCATGAATCGTTCAATACGTTTAGTTAAGAAAAGAAAAACAATATCTTGTCGTTCTTTAATCATTTCCCAACATTCATTTCGCCATTCATCTGCTTCTTCAATTAAAAAATCAGTTTGGAAACAAAGATACGTTAAGCCAGGTTTTAATTTTGGATTACCATTTTTAAAGTTTTCTCTAGGTTTGTAGAATTCATCAGTTTTATGAATGTCATTGGTATTAATTCCACGTCTCGCATCATCTTTATGAATGTAGCAATGTAAACAACCTTCACTATATTTCTTGCAGCCTCTCCAAGGATTCCATGTACCCATAATTATTTACCTCTATAGTGCTGACAAGCGTAATCAAAGTGCTCTAAAAAGAATTCCTTTGCTGCCTTCGCACTTTTACTCCAAGGAACCATCATATCAAAAGCGTGGAATGCACCTGCAAATTCCGTGAAATGAGTTGGAATATTATGTTTTTGAAGATTGTTTATATATACTTTGGTTTCATCATAAAAAGGTTCAATAGTTCCTACAAAGCTAATACATGGTGGAAGATTATGATAGTTTGTTTCTCTAGCTGGAGCAGCATACACAGGGATTTCTAATAATCCATCTAAGTATAGTTTCCAAGCTTCTCTATTACGATCTTCATTCCATACGGGAGCATCATTATCTTTCATTGAGTTAGTATTCATTGAGTCATCAATCATTGGATATAGTGGCATCTGACATGCTATCTTAATATTGCTGTTATCACGTGCATATAAGCACAAGGCGATAGCTAGATTACCACCAGCACTCTCTCCGCCAACAAATAGTTGATCATTGTTGTATTGTAATTCATCGGCATGCTCATGCATCCATTTTAAAGCTAGAAAACAATCGTTTAATGCTGCAGGATACGGTTTCTCAATTGATAGTGTATATTCTGGCGTTACTACAACGCATTCCTTTAATAATACTCTTGCCATACTCATATATATCATTTCAGGCATTCCAGTTGCAAATCCACCACCATGAATCCATAGAACTCCTGGCTTACCACCTTTATAATTCTTAGGCTTATGAACAAGTAAACGTAATTCACTACCATCTTCACGAGTTATATATACTTGATAAGTCGATTTTGTTGTATCAGTATTACCTCTAGTTTTCTTTTTTAAAGGATTACTCCCTTTCTTCAAATGCGGGAATGCACTCATTACGATACGATATACTTCACCCATAATTCGTAAGTCTTTTGCGAGCATATTATGTGTAACCTTCATTTTTATCACCTTCTATTTGAGTATAACAAACCCTAATAAAACATGCAAATATTTCCATATTATCTTGACTTGGAGTTAATCTAACATAGTATAATTAATCTAATAAAGAGAATCTGGAGGACTTATGGAATATAGAAGTATTAAGCGATGTGGAAACGTCAAGGTTAGTGAAATATCATTAGGTTGTGAAGGCTTTATTGGGAAAAGTGAAGAAGAATATAAAATAATGCTAGATAAGGCATTAGCTTTAGGTATTAATTTCATTGATATGTATACTCCTAATCCTACTTTTAGGATTAACTTTGGGAAAGCCATGAAAGGTAGAAGAGAGAAACTAGTGATTCAAAGTCACCTTTGTAGCGTGTGGGAGAATGATGAGTATCTTCGTACAAGAGATATAGAAAAAACTAAAGCTGCCTTTGAAGAAGGATTGAAGTTATTAGATACAGATTATATAGATATTGGTATGATTCATTATGTTGATAGTGAAGAAGATTGGGATAGGATTGCTAATGGTGAAATTATAGAATACTGTAAAGAACTAAAAGCAAATGGGAAGATACGTGCTATTGGTCTAAGCTCGCATAATCCTGTTGTGGCGAGAAAGGCTGTGGAAAGTGGATTAATTGATGTTTTGATGTTCTCGGTGAATGCGGCCTATGATTTACAGCCAGCTAATGAAGATTGCTTTGTATTGTTTGAAGCTGATTCATATAAGGACGGAATGGGAGTAGATCCAGATAGAAAGCTATTATATGAAGTATGTGAGAAAGAAAATGTCGCAATTAATGTAATGAAGGCTTTTGGTGGTGGCGATATGTTAGATGCGAGTTTATCACCATTTGGGGTGGCATTTAATGAATATCAATGTATTGAGTATTGCTTAACTAGACCAAGTGTAGTAGCTGTCATGGCAGGATGTCACACGATTGAGGAAATGGAAAAGGTTGTTTCCTACTACCAAGCAACTAAAGAAGAAAAAGATTATGCTAGTGTATTAGCGAAAATAGAACGATTTAATTTCTCTGGTAACTGTATGTATTGTGGACATTGTGCACCGTGTACAGTAGGTATTAATGTAGCTGAAGTTAATAAGTATTTAAACTTATGTTTAGCGCAAGGCATGGTACCTGAAACAGTAGCGGACCATTATAAATTACTAGAACATCATGCATCTGAATGTATTGAATGTGGAAGATGTGAAAGCAATTGCCCATTTGGTGTATCTATTATTGAGAAAATGCGAAAGGCAAAAGAAATATTTGGCTATTAGAAACTCCTTTTTTAGGAGTTTTTTAATTGCTTATTATAGTAAATTTAAAGTGTGAAATTGCTATCTATTTAATGAAATACAAGATGTCTTAAAAATAAGTTAAAATAATTGTTAGAAAGCAGTCAAAAGTATTGTATTATTAACATTTTTATAGTATTATGATTTTGCTTTTAAATGTATACAAGGGAGAACATTATGGCAGAGATGACAAGAGAAGATAAATTAAGACAAATTGATGAAAATAAATTAGCTATACAAAAGAAAATTGAAGCTACTACAGCTAGAGCTAATCGTAAGCTTAAATTTACACAAAAATTAAGAACTCGTATGATGGCATGTGTACTTTCACTAGTTACAGTAGTTGCGTTAATCTTAACAATATTTAATGTACGTATTGCTAGAAGTACAGTGGAAGATTCATTACGTGAAGTATTAATGCCTACAGTAGATTTAGTATCTGAGGTATTTACAGTTAAATTAGATTCTTATGTTAATTCATTAGAAACATTAGGACAAAATACTAACTTAACTAATCCAGCAATGCCTGACAATATCAAAGAATTAATTATTAATGCGAAGAAAGCTGACTTTGGTTACAAAGCAGGTACTTTAGTATTATTTGATAGTGCTCAAGGTAGAGCATTAAGTACTGAATTGCGTGAATCAATTGATGAATATGGTTATTATGTATCTTCACCATATTACACTACTAATGGTGAATTTGTATTTGAAATTAGCGTACCATTAGTTGATGCTTATAAAGCTGCACAAACAGGTGCAACATCAGTAGAAACAGTTGGCGTATTAACATTCACTTTCGACCCAGTAATCTTATCTGAAATTTTAGATATCGCTAAACTAGGGCAAAACTCACATGTTTATATTATCAACGATAAAGGTGTTATTATCGCATCTCAAGATTATGCTGAAGTAACTAATATGGAAACAACAGGTTATAGTGAACATAAGTCATTATCAAGTGTTGAAGCGGCAATGTTAGCTGGTGAACGTGGGAATGCTGTTTATGTTGAAGGGGTAAGAGACCGTTTAATTGCTTACGCACCAATTAGTAATTTAAATTGGTCTATTGGTTTAGATATTTTAGAGGTAGACTTTGCACAAAAGATTAACGATTCAAGACTATGGTCATTTGGAATTGGTTTAATTTTACTAGTAGTATGTGGATTCTTAGTTAAGATTGGAACAGAATTAATTACTACGCCAATTGAAAACTTAACTGAAGTTGCTAGAGAAATGTCACAAGGAAACTTTGATGTTCGTGTTAATGCGAAATCAACAAGTGAAGTTGGTATTCTTGCCGATTCATTAATCTTAACACTACAAAACTTAAAGGCTACAATTCGTGATATTACACGTGTAATGAAGTCTTTAGAAGAGAAAAACTTTGATGTATTTACAGAAGCTAAGTATGTAGGTGAATTCAAACAAATTGAAACATCAATCCGTTCAGTACGTGATTCAGTAAATGAAGCATTAAATGAAATCAAGATTGTTGGTGCAGAAGTTGCTAGTGGTGCTGATGAAGTATCTGCAGGTTCACAAAGCTTAGCACAAGGTGCTACTGAGCAAGCAGCTTCAGTAGAAGAATTAAGTGCTACAGTTAATGACATTTACGATCAAGTACGTCAAAATACAGAAAATTCTCGTCTAGCAGCAGAAAAAGTAAATACTGCAGGTCAAGATATTGAAGCAAGTAACATTCAAATGAATGAATTAATGAAAG
>JAFXJJ010000008.1 GCA_017532345.1 Erysipelotrichales bacterium | reverse complement strand
GTTAATGTACCATTATCTGGTGTCACAATATACTTACCATCCTTTGTGAGTGCCACAACGCTCTTACGAGCACTACCAACTCCTGGATCGACTACTGATACAAAGACGCTCCCCTTTGGCCAGTATTCTACTGTTTGAACTAAACGATAGCTAGCCTCCCAAATATTGTATGGAGTTATCTCATGTGTTAAATGGTAAATAGGTAAGCTTTCTTCAATACTTAATGCTACCCCCATCATAGCAGCTACTGCTCCATCTACTAGTCCAAAATCAGATTGAAATATTAAAGGTCTATTCATAAAATTACTCCTATATTCTTAAATAAATGGATTATAGAAACGTCCATTTGTCACAAAGATTGCCATGTATAAAGCTAAGGCAACAAAGCTTAGGCATACAACAAATGCTAAGGCATCTTCTTTTCCTAATTTACGATATGTATACCATGTACGTTTAGGATATTTCCCAAAGCCTCGTAAATCCATGGCATTACTAATCATATCTACACGGTCTAAAGCAGAAAATATTAATGGTGAAATAACCATTAAAGTATTCTTTAATCTTGTCATTACCTTAGCCTTGGCAGACATGTCTATACCTCTTGCTTGTTGAGCATTTGAGATATCAGTAAATTGACGTGCAATATCTGGAAAATATCGCAGTGTTAGACTTACAGCATAAGCGCCTTTATATGGTACCTTCGCATGATTAAGTGAAGATGCAAATTCACTTGGATTCGTCGTACAGAAGAAGATTAATCCCATTGGAATAACACACATATACTTAACCATCTTTGATACTTGATAGAACAATTGTTCTTGCGTTACTACATAAATATCATTGAAACGGAATAACTCATGATATGTCCCATACAACATATTTCCATGTGTTGGTTCAAAGAAGTATGTGATTACTCCATTTAAAGCTACGAAGAACAATAAATACATAACTAAGAAACGTACTTGTTTAAAGCTAATTCTAGAAAGCTTAAATAAATATATAGAGAATGCCCCAATCAATAGCATAATACGAATATCATACGTATACATAACAACGAAAGAAAGTATTAAGAAGCATAGAAGCTTTGTAACTCCAGAAAGACGATGAACAAAAGTATTTTCTTCATTATATGAAAACATCTTTAACTTCATCTATCTCAACTCCTTTCTTTCATATTCAATAAATGCTGTAACATAATCAGTAGGACTATCAATACCACATTTATTAGCTAATTGCATTAAACTAGTTTCTTTTAGATTAGCCTTTTCGCATAATTCCTTACTACATAAGATCTCAGCACTACTGCCATCTTTAACGATTTTCCCATCATTTAAAGCAATAGCACGAGGAGTATACTCCAACATTAAGTGCATATCATGCGTAATCAAAACAATTGTTTGACCATTATCATTTAGCTGCTTCAAGAACTCCATAATTTCACTGTAATGCGCAAAATCTTGTCCTGCTGTAGGTTCGTCTAGAATCAACACTTTAGGATTTAAAACAAGAATACATGCGATACTAACACGCTTCTTTTGCCCATAACTTAATGCACTAATTGGCCATTTTCTAAACTCATATAAGCCACAAATCTTCATAACATTTTCAACACGTTCACGAATTTCATCTTCGGATAATCCTTGATTACGTAAACCTAATGCAATTTCATCATAGATTAATGGCTTAGAAAGCATTTGATTAGGATTTTGAAGCACAACGCCTACTTGACGACCACGTTCCATAATACTATCTTCAACTAAATCATGACCATCACAAATAATCTTACCTTCATCTACTTTCTCAAACCCAAGAATAAGCTTAGATAATGTTGATTTACCAGCACCATTACGTCCAATAATACTTACCATTTCCCCTTTGCGAATCATAAAGGAAATATCTTTAATAATTTCTCTAGTATTGTCATATCTAAACTTAATATGTTCTAACTCAAGCATTGGCTCATTATTATTTTCTATTAATTGTGCTTTATTTTCAATAAACCAATCACGTACTTTTTGTGCACAATCACTAACATCTAATGTTTCAATGTGTGCAGGTTTCATAGATGGCTTAATATCAACACCAGCATATTTTAAAGCCGTAATATATAAAGGCTCACGAATACCATGCTCCTTTAAAATTGATGATGCAAGAATATTTTCCGCTTTATCATCTACTACTATTTGTCCATCATCAACAAGAATGATACGATCTACATCACGATGAAGGACATCCTCTAAACGATGTTCAATAATAATGATTGTTTTATTACTTTGTTTATGAATATCATCAATCAACTCAATCGCTGTTTTACCTGTTGCAGGATCTAAGTTAGCTAGTGGTTCATCAAATAATAGAATATCTACATCATCTACCATAACACCCGCTAATGACACACGTTGCTTTTGCCCACCACTAAGCTCAAATGGTGATGATTCAAGTAGCCTATCCATATCCACCATAGCTGCAACCTTGCGAACTTGCTGCTTCATGATGTCTTGGCCTACATTTTCATTTTCTAATGCAAATGCAATATCTTCCCCTACACTTAAGCCAACAAACTGACCATCACTATCTTGTAGTACAGTACCAATATTCTTAGATAATGAAAAGATATTTTGATTCTTAGTTTCTTGTCCTTTAATCTTTAAAGAACCACTAATCTTACCTTTATATGCAAATGGAATTAAACCATTTAAACAATTACCTAAAGTACTTTTCCCACTACCACTAGGACCTACAATCAAAATCTTTTCCCCTGGATAAATAGCAAGATTAATATTTTTCAAAGTAGCAGTTTTCTGCGAAAAATACTGGAATGAGAAATTTTCAAACTTAATTATTGGCTCCATAATTTCCTCCTTAATACAACAAAAAGAGGATTAACCTCTTTTAGTTATAAGCAATTATTCTTTGTCTAAAGAACCTTCTTTTACTTGACGAGAAGCATAAGCTACTAATAATAAAGTACCAACAACGCCTGTTGAAATAGCGTTCATAATTGCAGCCCAGATTCCTTGAACAAATACTAAGTTAGCAGGTTCAGAATAAATAGCGATATCTAATACTGGAGCAACGATTAACCAAGCAACTACGTTTGCGATTACTTGAATAACGTTGAAAGTGATAATTTCTTTCTTGCCAAAACCATTTTCAAAATTAATTTTGAAGTATGAAATACCCATAATTAATCCAGATACACCAGAAGCGATAACCCAGCTCCACCAGATTCCCCATCCTGACATTGCATCATTTAATGCATGACCGATGAATGCTAATAAGCCTGAGCATAAAGGTCCAAATAAAGCACCGAAGAAACCAGCTACTGCATAAGCAATTTGGAAACTTGTATTAGCAATTGGTGATGGAATAGTAACGAATTTAAATAGTACTAAAAATAATGCAGCCCCTAAACCTGTAGCAACTAACATTTTAGTTGAGAATAATTCTTTCTTGTTCATATAAAATCCTCCCTTAAATTTCAAATAAATTATACAACAAAGCCATTTGAAAATAAAGACTAACTGAAATACATTTAATCTTTATTGAAGTTTCTTAAACAATTAACCCTGTTAAATATACACAAATACTTGATACTAAAGCTACTGTTGTTAGGCTTTTTTCTTTATATGCAAGTAGTAACGCTACAATAAACCCCACTAAAGCAGTAGTAGTATTACCAGTACATTTTAAAATAGCAGGGAATGTCATTACTGATAGAGTAACATAGGGAATGTAGTATAAGAATGATTTAAAGAATTTATTCTTAATTTGTTTATGTATTAAAGTAAGTGGTAAAGCTCGTATTACATATGTAACTAATGCCATTACCAAAATATAGATATAAATATTATTCATAAGTATCCTCCTGTACTGGGAAGAAATATGCTGCTAGGCTAGCAATAATAATTGTTACAACAATAATCTTAAAGCCACTAGAGATTAAATTAAGGACTGGAAGTACTTCAAATAATAAGCTAGTAACCATTGATAGAATCACTACAAATAATATTGTTTTATTCTGCTTTGCTGGTGGAATAATGATTGCGATAAACATACCATAGATGGCAATCGATAAAGCATTTAAGATATCTGGCGGTAAGATATTGCCTATTGAAGCACCAGTTAATGTTCCTAACGTCCAACAAGGTATTGCACAGCTCATAGCACCATATGAATAGTATGGTGCTAGTTTCCCTTTAACTGCCATTGATATCCCAAATATTTCATCTGTAATACCATGTGACACAAGCATACGATGTGGAATAGACGTTTTGGAATCTAGCTTTTGTGACAATGCCGTTGACATTAAAACATATCGTAAATTTAATATGAATTGCGTAAATGCCATTTCAAAATAACTTGCTTGCGCTACAATTAATTCTAGCCCACCAAATTGCCCAGCAGACGTAAGATTACTAAAGGAAAGTAATGTTGCTTCAAATATACCTAATTCCGCAATTCCACATTGTAGTCCAAAAGTAAGTGAAACAGCAAAATAACCTAACCCAATAGGAATCGCATCTTTAAATCCTTTTTTCCATAATTCTATTTTAGAAACCACCATATAATCACCCCTAAAAACACTATTATATAATACCATAAATATAGAAAAAGATGACATTTTCATATTACAACTTACTTTTTAATATTGAAATTTATATTAATTAAACTCTTATAAGCTACGTAAATTACACTTTAATATTTCTAGACTTAAAGTTCAAATCATCAAGAAATACTACTCTTAAAAAGATCAATATTTTATCAAATTAATTCATAAATTATCTATCGTAAATATATTTATAGTAGTAAACTACTACCATTTATATTTACTTGTTTTATAATTATATTAGAGGTGATTAATTATATGTCAATGTATTCTCTTATCTTACGTTATATGTGCTTTAAAAATGATCGTAAACGAGATAAAGGATTAATTATTTCTAAGGATTTAGACTGTTTTAAAAATATTCGATACGGTAAAAATCGAATGAATAAACTAGATGTATATCGTCCTAAAGCTGCTGGAAAATTACCAGTAATTATTAGTGTGCATGGAGGAGCATGGGTATATGGTTCAAAAGAAGTATATAAGCATTATTGTGCTTCCTTAGCAGAACGAGGATTTGTGGTTATTAATTTCTCGTATCGATTATCACCTCGATATAAGTTCCCATGTCATTTAGAAGATAGTGTTCATGTAGTGAATTGGATGTATGAACATTTAGATGAATATGGTATTGATGAGAATGCGATATTCGCAGTTGGTGATTCGGCTGGAGCACATATCTTGAGTCAACTATGTTCCTTAAATAATAATAAAACATTTGCAGCTAATTTTAATTTTAAACTTAATCCAAAATTTAATCCTAAGGCAATCGCTTTAAACTGTGGATTCTATGATGCTAGCATTGCTAAAGAAAGTGAGCTAGATATCACAAATATCATCAATGATGTACTACAAAATAAAGGGACACCTGCAGAGCTTGAATTAGTTTCTTCCATTAACCATATTCCTGAAGGATTCCCTCCTTCTTTCATTATGAGCTCTAATGCTGACTTCTTACAAAATCAAGCTCAACCAATGGCAGATAAATTATTATCATTAAATATCCCACATGTTTTAAGAATATATGGAGATGATAATAATAAATTAGAACACGTATTTCATTTAGACATGAGAAGTAAATTTGCAAAGCAATGTAATGATGAAGAATGTGAGTATTTTAGACGTTTTATTCCTAGATAACACTATATATATGAATGTTTACCCTACCAAATTGAGAGAATTATAGGAACATATAAAAATTAATTAATAACCTCAGTATTCAGGTTAAACATTAGAAATAAAAAATTAAATGGCGATTTATCAATTGTGATGAACCGCCTTTTTTACTATTAAAAATATTGAGAATTATGAGAAAACAAAAAAAGCCTCAACCTTTCAGTCAAGACTATCTTCTCTTATTTATCCACCATCATTAAGTGGTGGTGTCAGTCTTTCGACCTCCACTCACGCAGCTTAACTAATAGTTTCGTCTGCAATTTCTTTTCGTCTTCCATCGGATTCATTCCCTACAGCTGCTTCCTCCGACTCACCCTTGTCTTCCACTTTCGTTTCCAACCTCTCTAGGCCTTCCATTCCACAACTTCCGTTGCTTCCTTTCCGCTTTCTGACCTCCGCTGTTTTCGCTTCCTTTCGTCTGCTTCAGTTTTGGATTCTGACTACTCTGCCTCTGCTCTTCCTTTCCCTTCTTCCTGTCTCCGCCTCACAGTGGCTTCCTCAGTGCTCGTCTTCCGCTTTCGCTTCTTACGTTCTCCCCATTCTCTCCTGCCTGATTTCTCATGCATTCCTTCATGGCTCTAGTACTCAGCTTCGCTGTTTGTTTCCTTTCGTTCTTCCCTGTTTCACTCCCACAGCCGTTCCTCAGGTGCTTACTTCCAGTTTTCACTTTCCATATTTTCCATTTTCCTTCCGCTTCCTTTCGTCCGCTTCCGTTCCACTTCCAACTACTCAGCCTCTGTTTCTTCCTTTCCTTCTCTTCCTGGGTTCACCTCTCAGTGGTTTCTCCAGTGCGCGTCTCTGCTCTCGCTTCCTCGCTTTCCCCTTTCTCTCCGACCTGATCTCTCATGTCTTCCTTCCAGGCTCTTGTACTCGGCTTCCTGTTTGTTTCCTTTCGCCCTTCCCTGATTCGCTCCCACAGCCGTTCCTCAGGTGCTTACCTCTTGCTTTCGCTTTCGGCCTTTCCCCTTCTCTTTCCGTTTTCTTTCGTCCACTTCTTTTCCGGTTCTAACTACTCAGCTTTCTGTTTCTTCCGTTCCCTTCTTCCTGGTCTTGCCTCTCAGCGGCTTCTCCAGTGCTTCGGTTCTTCCTTTCGGCTTCCCCGTTTTCTACCTTCTCTTTCGTCTGATTTCTCATACGACTCTTCCGGTTTCTAGTACTTAGCTTTCTGTTTGTTTCCTTTCATCCTTCCCTGTTTCGCTCCCACAGCTGTTCCACAGGTGCTTCCCTTCGCTTCCGTTTTCTCTCGTCCACTTCATCTCTGGGCTTTTCCGCTTGCTTTCCACTTTCTTTCGTCCATTTCAGCCTGCTTCTAACTACTCAGCTTTCTGCTCTTTCTTTTCCCTTTTCCCGTTCTTCCCTGGCAGCGGTTCCTACGGTCCATATTTCCTCTTCTCTCCAGCCTGTTGCCATGCCTTCCTTCCGATTCTGGTACTCAGCTTCCTGCATTTCTTTTCTCCGCTCGCTACCTCGCCTCACAGTGGCTACTTCAGCGTCTCAACCTTCCTTGCGGCTAGGTTTCTTCCCCTTAGCTTACGCGTTAGGTTCAGGATACTTAGCTTTAGGAATATACCGTATTTCAGATAGTTCCTAACTGCTCGTTACCAATGTTTCCCAAGCAGCTCGTTTATATTACCACCCTCAATTTTATTTGTCAACAACTTTTT
>JAFXJJ010000080.1 GCA_017532345.1 Erysipelotrichales bacterium | reverse complement strand
TGCATGATATAAACTCTACCATCTTGTTCAATGTCAATTTTAACATCATTACAAGTGTTGATAATTTCCGTAATAACTTTACCACCGGCACCAATAACTTCACGAATCTTATCAGGATCAATTCTAAATGCTACAACTTTTGGAGCATATGGACTTAATTCATCACGATAAGTAGGAATTGTATTAAGCATATGGCCTAAGATTGTCATTCTGCCTTCTCTAGCTTGTGCTAAAGCTTCTTTTAAGATTTCTTTATTAATACCTTCAATCTTAATATCCATTTGTAAAGCAGTGATACCATTCTTTGTACCAGCAACTTTAAAGTCCATATCTCCTAAATGATCTTCCATTCCTTGAATATCAGTTAATATTGTATATTTATCTTCATGTGTAATTAATCCCATAGCAATACCTGCAACAGGTGCTTTTAGTGGAACACCTGCAGCCATTAATGCCATTGTACCAGCACAAATAGATGCTTGAGATGAAGATCCATTAGATTCTAATATTTCACTTACAACACGAATTGTATAAGGAAATTCATCTTCAGATGGAATTACTTGTAGAATTGCTCTTTCACCTAATGCACCATGACCAATTTCACGACGACCAGGAGAACCATATCTGCCTGTTGAACCAACAGAGAATTGAGGGAAGTTATAATGAAGCATGAAACGTTTGCCTTCTTCATCACCAAGTCCATCAATAATTTGATATTCAGCAAGTGATCCTAAAGTAACTACAGATAAACTTTGAGTTTGACCTCTTGTAAATAATGCTGAACCATGAGTACGTTCAAAAATATCGACTCTTGATGATAATGGACGAATTTCATCAATTGCACGACCATCAGGACGAATCTTATCATTAGTAATTAATCTTCTAACTTCTTCTGCAAGAATATGTTCAAGAATCATATTTACATAAATCATGTTCTTTTCTACATCTTCTTTCATCATGTCAGGATCTGCCATAAATTTAGCTTCAAAATGTTCACGAGTAGCTTCATTTACAGCTTCAATTGCAGCTTCACGTGCTTTCTTTTCATGAGTAGAAATAGCTGGTATTAAATCTTTTTCAGCAAAATCTCTTACTTCTTTATCTAATTCTTCAGGAATCTTGAATAAATCAACGATTCTTTTTTCTTTTCCAGCAGCTTTAATTATTTCTTCTTGCCATGCACATAAACGTTTAATTTCATCATGACCAAACATTAAAGCTTCTAACATTTCATCTTCACTTACTTGTTTTGCACCCGCTTCAACCATGTTAATAGCTTTTGCAGTACCTGCTAAAGTAAGATTAATATCTGATGCTTCTAATTCTTCTACAGTAGGGTTAATCACTAATTCACCATTTACACGACCAACAACAACACCTGCGATAGGTCCTTCAAATGGAATATTAGATGTACATAATGCAATACTTGATCCAAGCATAGCAGCCATAGCTGATGAGTAATCAGGGTTTGCACACATAACCATATTAACTACTTGTACTTCATTTCTAAATCCATCAGCAAATAATGGACGAATTGGTCTATCAATTAAACGAGAAACTAAAGTTTCATGTTCAGTAGGACGACCTTCTCTTTTTAAGAAACCACCAGGAATTTTACCAGCAGCATATAATTTTTCTTGATATAAAACTGTTAATGGAAAGAAATCACTATCCATTGCTTTGTCACTGCCAACCGCAGTACTAAGTACAGCTGTATCATTATAACGAACTAAACATGCACCATGAGCTTGTTTAGCTAATTCACCAATTTCAACAACAAATTTACGGTCTCTATGACAATATTCAAAAACTTGTTTTTCCATAATTATTACCTTTCTTAATATATTTTATCTATTTAAAGTTATAATTATACAATTATA
Organism: Erysipelotrichales bacterium; assembly: GCA_017532345.1. GTDB lineage: Bacteria > Bacillota_I > Bacilli_A > Erysipelotrichales > Erysipelotrichaceae > SIG230. The sequence goes on along the minus strand of JAFXJJ010000080.1, from coordinate 606 downwards.
AACTAATTTTCTAATAGTTATAAAGGGCACAACGGTGCCCTTTAGTACTATTTTCTTAAACCTAATTTGGCAATTAATTCACGGTAACGTTGAACATCATTAGTTTTTAGATAAGCTAATAAGTTACGACGATGACCGATTTTCTTTAACAAACCACGACGAGAGTGGAAATCATGAGTATGAACTTTTAAGTGTTCATTTAATTTGTTGATTTCTGCTGTTAAAATCGCAATTTGTACTTCTGGTGAACCAGTGTCACCTTCAGCTCTTGCAAATTTGGCAATGATAGCTGCTTTTTCTTCTTTGTTTACGCAAGCCATATTTTTTTCCTCCTATAAATAATTAGTTACCTTAATCCACGTAATACGTCGGAAAATTCGTATAACATAGCAAAAGGCCATACATATTATACACTATTTCTGATTTTTTTGCAAATCAAAAGATTATGTAATATATTAATTTTACTACTTTTATAAAGTTCTTCTTGACATTTAATCTTTTTTTGTTCTTAACGATGATTGTAATACATCTTCAATGAACAATCTTATCATATTTTGAAATAAAGCTAGTTCATAATTACTATGTTTATTAAATCCCTTCTTAAAC
>JAFXJJ010000079.1 GCA_017532345.1 Erysipelotrichales bacterium | reverse complement strand
CCATTACGTCAAATACGATTATATATTGAACGATTAAAGGTTGGAAAAAAAGCTGAACTACGTGTCACAAGAAAAGATGAAATTGGAGAACTTGCCAATGCTTTAGTGGCACTAAGTGAAGAATTAGAGTATCAAGAACAAATGAAAACAGAGCTAATACATAATATTTCTCATGATTTAAAAACACCAATTGCGACAATTAAGTCATATGGAGAAAGTATTAAGGATGGTATTTATCCATATGAAACATTAGAAAAGAGTGTTGATGTTATTATTGAACATGCGGAACGACTAGAGAAAAAAGTGCATTCACTTCTATTACTTAATCGTTTATCATTTGGAGATAGCGAAATGGTTGTGGATATTAGTGATGTCAATATGGAAGAAGTTATTTCGCAAGTATGCTTATCTATTAAAGTAATTAAACCTAATATTGAGTTTATTGTTGATGTGAAACCAGCTATTTTTAAAGGGAATTTCGAAAACTGGCGTATTACAATAGAGAATATTGTAGATAATGCTTTGCGTTATGCTAAGTCGAAGATTTGGATTACTTTAAAGGAAGATGAATTAGTGATTGAAAATGATGGTTCACATATTAATGAAGATCGTCTACGTAGTATCTTTAAAGCATATGAAAAAGGTACAGATGGTAATTTCGGACTAGGATTATCAATTGCTTATAAGGTTGCAACTAATTCGGGATATTTCATTGAAGCTATTAATACGGAACGTGGAGTAGCGTTTAAAATATCTAAACCTAAGTTTTAAAATAAAGGTATATAGTTAATCTATATATCTTTTTTGTAAGAAAGAACACCAAAATTTAGGAATTTGAAATATCAAAAGATTATGTTATAATTACAATGAATATTAGTTTGGAGTGATTTAATGCTAACTAAATATAAAGCTATATCAAAATTATTCATAATTGTTATGATTATGATAAGTATGATTGGAATAACCCCTATATATGCCAATTCATCTTCGAGTTTATTGTTAGCGGATGTTAGTTTTAGTGAGGGTTATTTATCTAAATATGAATTTACACCATCACGTACATGGTATCAATTAACAGTACCTACAGGAACAGATAATATTGAAGTAACTGCAATACCGAAAGATCCAACTGCTGAGATTGATATTGGTGGTCATCGTAATATGGTGAAAACTAAATCTAAGAAGATTGTTATTACGGTAAAACAGGGATCAAATACAAAGTATTACACATTTGAACTTGTATTTTCGGATAAAGCAGTAACTACTACGGCAACAACGACAACTACTAAGGCTACAACTACAACAACTACCACTACTACAAGTTCTACGACTACTTCACAAAGCGAAATAACTAGTGGTAGCAGTAGTAGTGAAGCAGAGGTTACAACATCTTCTAATACAACAACTACAGTTGACCAAACAAGCTCTAAATTGAGCTATTTAGGTGTTAAAGGAGAGAAGTTCACAAAATCTTTCGCATCCAATACATATGAATATGTAATGACAGTAAATGATAAATATAAGGATTTTGAGATTGAAACTATTAAAGTTAGTCCTAATGCTGAAGTTAATACTACTAGATATGATGATCGTTATGTAGTTGAAGTAACTAATGGATCAAATAAAACTACTTATATTATTAAATTAAATGTTAAGAATACTACTGTTGATGAAAATGTTAAGCAAGCTGAATTTACTGTTATTCGTAATGGTATAATTGGTATAGTATTATTAATTCTTGCAGTATTATTATTTATTCTTTCAAGAAGATTATCTGAAGAATAGTTATGAGAAGAAGGTGAAAACCTTCTTTTATTTTAATTATTTTGAGCATTAAAAGATAAATTAAAAGGCTTTTATGATATACTATGAATAGTAGGAAATGTTGGGAGTGTATAATGTATGAAAATAAAAAGTAGTGCATATGTATTTTGTAAGTTTCATAATGAATTAGATTATATATGTGAGAAATTAGGATATGTTTCAATCTTCAATAAACGTTCAAATGAGTTTAACTTAGTAGAAAAAGCGAATTTGCATGACAGAATTTATATAAGAGAATATGATGCAGTTCCACCAGATGTTGAAACTGCCTGGGAAGCATCACTATCATATGTTAAGTTATTGTATAATATTTTAGAATGGTTTAAGAGTGATGAAGCTGAATTGGCATACGAAGAACTAGAAGGTAAAAGCAATGATGTAATTTTAGTTCAAAAACAATTTGAGCAAGAATTAGCTAGGGAAAAAGCACGAATTACGCTTAAAGATGTGCAAAGATATGATAGTTATTCTAAAGTAGTGTTTACATATGGTAAGCCTAATCAAACATATATGAAATATATTGATATAGTTGATGACGATGAAACTATTAAAACTTATTTAGCAATAAATGTAGATGATTATTATCAAAATCCATCATTATTATATCTTCCTAAATGGCTACAATTAGTTATTAAAGAAGCATATATTAACGGAGATGTTTCTATTCCAATGGAGCAACTAAATCAATATGGAGTTGATAAAAAGGAATTAAAACGTACTTGTAGTGAATATGATATTGAGGCATTAATTGAGGTATTTGATGATGGGGTTGATGTCGATAAAAGACTACCAGAGTGCTTTTAACTATTTGGCGTTGAAAGTGCAAAATAAAAATAGACCTGTAAGATAGATTATAATAATATCTTACAGGGTTTTTTATTGAATGTAAGAAATAAAAAAGCAGATGATTTACATCACCTGCTGAGATTTAATTACATATAAGATGAGAAGATTGCACCATAAGAATATTGATGTGCACCATTACTTCCATATGTTGATTGTAACACACTAGTAGAAGATAATGACATAGCCTGTGCACCAATTTGATATCCATATGAAGCTGTACTATTGAATAATGATTTTACTTTACTCATTTCACTATCCATAAATTTCTTTTCATCAATTGCTAATGAATGATCTTCTTTAATTGTAATACCTACATCTTTAAATGTATTAGCATATGCACTAGTTGTTGAAATCATTGTATTAGCAATATTTTTTAAAGCCATATTATCACTTTCATTAGCTGAAGTAATAGCAGAATTATAATCTTTAACGAAAGAAGAAACAGCTTTATATAACTCTTTTGTATTATAATTTCCTTCACTATCTACTTTGAATAATGATTTATCACCAGTAGTATATAAACTACTAGCTGTATTAGCTAAAGTAGTAGCATCTTCTTTTACTTCTCTATAATCAACGTTAATAGAAGACTCCTCTTCTTTAGGCTTAGAAACTTGCGTATTTAAAGATGTTGCAGCTTTATTGTAATAAGAACTAACAAGACTTCGATAACCACTAGTTCTCATTAATGAGAAATCTTTAGCTAAACTGAAGATATCATTAGAAGTATTTGTTGAATTCTTTATCACATTTAACCCCGAGTTTAGGTTGCTGATTCTAGAATTATACATAGCCGAATAATTTGTGTTGATATTCATACAAACACCCCTCTTTCTTCATATATATAATAACACGTAAAATAGTTAAAATCAATTATCTCAGAGCGATAAAGGCTAAAGTATTTAACTTTTTAGATTATGCATTAGTTTTAATTTGTTTATTTAAAATATTTAATAAGTATGTTATTATATTAACAAAGATACTAAATCAAGATAATGTTCAGAGATTAAGTGAATACTAGTAATATGAGTACAAGGTAATTAGGTGGTAAGCTTATGTATAAAATATGTAAAACACAGCAATCATATAAAAGACAACGTTTAATAGAGGATGTATTAGTTCAAATGATGCAGAAAGAACATTTTAATACTATTAAAATTAGTGAAATATGTCAGAAAGCAGATATTCCTAGAAAAGCATTTTATCGCTATTTTGATACTAAAGATGATGTCTTATATGCAGCTGTTGATCATGTACTACTTGATTTTGCGGAAATATGTGGATTTTCAGATGCAGACAAGTTTTTTTCAAATGTTGAGATGATGGAAGAATTCTTTAAATTTTGGAAGAAACGCATAAATTTGATTAAAGCTTTAGAGATAAGTAATTGTTCGAGTTTATTAGTAGAAAGAACGGTTTATTTAGAAAATAATGGAGAAGATAATACTTTATATGGATTATCAGCAAATAATGAATTGAAGGAACGTAATGTCTTCACATACACAGGATTATTTTCAGTTATGATTACATGGATTAGAACTAGCAATAAAACACCAAGAGAAATGGCGGAAATTACTGTTCAGATACTTACAAACCCATTGTTTGAAACTAAAGAGTGCTCTTAATGAAGCACTCTTTTTGTATACAAGTTAGGGCTAAATGTATACAGGAGGGACAGTTTTTGTATAATTGTGTCTTGTTTATGTTACTTAAAAGATATATAATGACTAATATAAAAGTATAGCGCTTTCAAATAGAAAGTTGCGTAAAGAGGAGGCAAATTATGGCTAAAGAAGTAAAGCTAGATGAAAAAGGCTTTAGAAAATTTGGTATGCGTGATAGTATTGCGTATGCTGCAGGTGACTTCGGATGTAACATGAGTTTCGCATTAAAGAGTTACCTAATTAT
>JAFXJJ010000078.1 GCA_017532345.1 Erysipelotrichales bacterium | reverse complement strand
TATCGTCAGTTAGTTACATCAAAATATAATACTTTTTTAAATAGTAATAAAACAGCTACACAAAATGGTAAATATGATTTATCATATGCATTTTACGATGTTACTGTAAATCCTAATTCAATCCAAAATTATAGTAAAACATCAAAAGGCGCAATGGTCAAAGGTTCATACTTAGTGTATATGCGTATATCAGATGGTAAAACGTCATATTTATTCCCGTTACGTGACTTAACACTTTCTGATGGAACAAACATGGAGAATACAGGAACATTACCATCTGGATTTGAAGTTATCAATCAAAAAACTAGAGAATTACGTTATGTAGTAAATAAATCCTCTAGTACAACTAATAAACAAGAAGTGACTGGCATACCAAGTAATGCTATTCCAGATTTAGCTAGTTGGGCTGGTAGTAATTATGTTACAAAGAAAATGTATAAATCGGGAGACGGCGCTTATTATTATACAGATTATTATGAAGAAATCATAATTGAATATACAGAGTTACTTGAAAAGTATGGCTTTAAATTAGTTGATCATTATAAAGCTTCTGAATACTTTGAGAATGATATACGCGAATCTTGGGCTTTCGTAAAGGAAGGATATCCGGATTCGGCTCTAATAAAAGGTTCGTGGTTAGATGAAAAAGGGCATTTTGTAATAGAACGTTATAAAGATGGGAAAAGGTCGTTTAATGTAGATTTTGATAGTGATTTTTTCCAATTATATGATATTGGGGAACGTCGAGATGGTTCGAGCGCTACACCAGGAGCTATAACTGTAGTTGAAAAGGACAATTCGAATTCATCTACTACAGTGAATTTAAATGTAGGAGAAACAGCTGGAGTTTCTTATACATGGAAAAAGTTTGGCACAGACTATAATGTTTATACTTGGGAGATTGTCAGTGGTGCTGATTATGTTAGTATTATAGATTCTGTAGGAGATACTTGTCGTTTCAAAGCTAAGTCTAAAGGTACAGCTATTCTTCGTGTTAAATATGATTATACAGAAGAAGGTACAGATGTCTTAACAGGCAATAAGAGAACAAAACATAGGAGTAAAACGCAGGATTATAAGATTGTAGTAAAGTAAAAGAGTAAGTTTCAATATTTACTCTTTCTTTATAAGTAATAATAAATTAGTAATATATTTATTATTACTTACAAATGTATAGGGGGTTATCTATAATGAAGAAAGTATTATTAACTTTATTACTTTTTATTAGTTTGACTTTATTGATTGGCTGCGGAAATGAAGAGAGTCAATCATCAAGTGCAACTAATCCAAGCTTAAAAAATAATAAAGCAGAATTTATTACTAATGAATTAAGTGTCTCTAGTGATAATTCTCAACCAAACAATGCATTCCAAGACATGCGACAATGGAGCTATGATAAAGCAGTTACCAAAGATACACCTGATACTAAGAAAGAACATTCTTATATAGATTATGATGTATCAAGAGAAACAGTAGAAGCTTACGTGGAAATGCTTCAAAATAATGGTTTTAAATTAGTACAAGACTATGAATTTTCATATAAAGGTGAAACAGTTTTAAGATGGGCATTCCTTTCTCAAAATTTACCAAATATTCCAACATTTGAATCATCTTATTCTAATGGTGTAGACTGCCATGTGGCTATTTGGTCAGTAGAGGATGATGAATACACTATGAAATATACCAATGAATTAGAAATGATGGATTTGGGACTAAGAATTGATGGCAAGAGCAGTGATGCAGGGCCACAAGGTATTTCAGCTAATGCAGGT
>JAFXJJ010000077.1 GCA_017532345.1 Erysipelotrichales bacterium | reverse complement strand
TGAGTTGCGTTTTTTCTTATAATTTTAGTGAATTTTCTCATTAGTATGGTATAATATACTAAATAATAAATGTATGGGGGTATTATAATGAGAGCACCTAAAGTAGTAGTATGTGATATGGATAGTACATTAGTAATTAAACATCAAGAATTAACAGAAAGAGCAAAGAAGGCAATTCATATTCTTCGTGAGCATGGTGTATATTTTGGTGTGGCATCAGGAAGACCAATTTTCCAATTACGTCATACAACAGATAGATGGGATATAGACCAAGATTTAATGATTGCGATGAATGGTTGTGAGCTATATGATGTATTAGATGATAAGCATTATAATTATTTCATGATGGAACCTGAATGGATTAAAGAAACAATTGAATTAATGTCACCATTCGATTGTAATCCTATGGTTGCTTTAAACGGTGAACAATATGTAGGGCATACAGATGAATTAGTGGAAATGTCTGAGAAGTTCATGGGTAAGAAAATGATTGTTGTTGATGACATCTCAGAATTATATAAAGAGGCTAACGCGAAAATTATGTTCCGTGTAAATGCTGAAGATATGCCTAAGATTGAAGCGCATATTGCAGCTCATCCTTCACCAAATTATAAAGGATTTAAAACACAGCCTACAATGATGGAATTTGCTAACATCAATGCATCTAAAGGATATGCGTTAGTAGAATTCTGCAAATTACACAATATTGATATGCAAGATGTTTATGCTTTTGGTGATACAACTAACGATAATGAAATGCTAGAGGTTGCAGGAGTAGGTGTCTGCATGGCAAATGGTAGTGATGATACAAAGGCTGTTGCTGATGTGATTACTGAGCTTGGTTGCGATGATGATGGTTGGGCAGATTTTGTAGAGAATCATATTCTTAAACCACTAGGATGGATGTAGAAAGAACCGCAAGGTTCTTTTTGTTTTGCGATTTACAATGAATGTCTATCCTTATGAGACCTATTGTATGAATTACTTGTGTATTATGTACTTGTAAAGGAGATAATTGATATGATTAATGAAGATACAGAAGTAATTGTTTTAGGATTCCCCGATCCATTTAGTCCATATGCGGTTGATTTTAAACAACGTTGCGCATTAAAGGATAGTTTGCTTGTTATTAAGAATTACTTGGAGGAATCGAATTTAAGTGAAGAAGAACGGTTATATTATGATTTCTCAGTACTTTATATTGGTGATGAAGAAAGCTATTCGTATTTACCTTTAACATTTAATCTTACGGGTAAAGATAAGCTAGTTTATTCTTATGATGGCGAAAACGATATGAGAGTTGGTGAAGAATTTCAAGATATTCTGCAGTTTACTGATGATTTAAGAGTGGAGGTAATTAAGAAGTAGATAAATAAGTATTTGCAGGATACATTTAGAAGGGAACTGATTTATTAAAAAATTATGAACCTTCTCTAAATTTACGAATGAAAATAAGCTAGGTAGTATGCATATATATTTAAAGACTTATTAAATTTTTAGTTCAAATAGTAATTTATTTACTTATTTGAGCTTTATTTTTATACAAAAGAAAAACACCGTTAGGGGCACGGTGTTTCTCAGAGAGAGGATAAATATTATTGTTTAGGGATTATATACAAGCTTTATTTCTTGTACGTTTATATAATACAAAAGAATATTTGTATAAATTTGTTTGAATTATGGGAAAGTATGTGAAAAATGATATCTTGTTTTAAAAGGTAGAATACAGTATTATATTAGAAGAAAAGGGTGATTATATGAAGGTAACAGTAATTGGTGGTGGAACAGGACTTTCCGTTATTTTAAAAGGGTTAGTAAAGTTAGAAGAATTTGATGTTCGTTCGATCGTTACTGTTGCTGATGATGGCGGTAGTACAGGAAGGCTTCGTGAACACTATCAAATGCCTGCAATGGGTGATATTCGCAATGTAATGCTTGCCATGGGAAGTGATGAAGGGTTATTCTCTCAACTAATGAACTATCGTTTTAGTGGTAGTGAAGATGTTGGTGGGCATAATCTAGGAAACCTTATTCTAACTGCCTTAACGCAAATTACTGGTAACTTTAATGAGGCTATTTCTAGTATTTGTAAGGTACTAAATGTTAAGGGTGAAATTATCCCTGCAACTAGTGAAATCATCACATTATTCGCTGAAATGGATGATGGTGTAATTGTTAGAGGTGAACACAATATCCCTGAGTATCGTCACTATATTGACCATGTATATTATGATCATGAAGTAATTGCGACAGAACGTGCTGTTGAAGTAATTAAAGATGCTGATGTGATTGTATTTGGATTAGGATCTTTATACACATCAATTATCCCTAATTTAATTATAAAAGAAATACGTGAGGCAGTAGTAGCTTCAAATGCTAAGATGATATATGTATGTAATGCCATGTCTCAAGGTGGAGAAACTGATAATTATTCAGTAGAAGATCATGTTCGTGCTATACATAAGCACTTAGGTTGTGATAAAATAAGTCATGTTTTGGTTAATAATACCGAAATACCTGTTGAGATACTAAAGAAATACGAAGGTGAATATGCTCATATGATTGAATTAAAGGAAACTGAGCATGATTATGAGGTTATACAAGGAAGTTACTTAGATTTAAGTAAAGGTAATGTACGTCATAATAGTGATGTCATTGCACATGAAATTCTTCGTATTGTGAAATAGAAAGAGTTGAGAAGATGTCATATACAACGGATGTAAAGCTGGAGTGTGCTAATATCGAATTAAAGAATTGTTGTAAATTAGCACAGTTATCAGCATTATTAAAACTAAGTGCCGACTTATCTATTTCTTCAAATGGATTAAATATGGTTATCAAGAGTGAGAACCCTACGGTAGCTAAACGTATGTTGAAGTTATTAAAGGAACTTTACAGTGTTGAAAGCCAATTATCTGTAATGAAGAAATTAAATCTAAAGAAAAACAATATTTATATTATTCGTATTTATGACCATGTACGTGATATTTTAAGTGATACTGAAATTATGAACGATAAAGGGTTTATGGCGCATCCAACAACGTCACTTATTCATAAGGAATGTTGTGAGAAGGCATACCTTGCTGGTGCTTTCATGGCTGCTGGTTCAGTTAATGATCCTAAAGGAACTAATTATCATTTAGAAATTGCTTGTAACGAAGAATCACATGCTAACTATATTATGAAGCATATGAATAAATATGATTTAAATGCGAAACAAATAAAACGCCGTAATAACTATGTAGTGTATATGAAATCAGCTGAGAAAATATCTGATTTCTTGCGTGTAATAGGGACTCACAATTCATTAGTTGAGTTTGAAGATTATCGAATTGAACGTGACTTTGTGAATAACCTTAGACGTTTAGATAATTGTGAAGTAGCGAACGAAATGAAAACACAAAAGGCTGCGAAAAGCCAAATTGAGGATATCCTACTAATTCGTAAACGTTTGGGATTCCATACGCTTGATGAAAAGGTTAAACGTGTGGCAGTACTTAGAATGGATTATCCAGAGGCTAGTCTTAATGAATTATGTGAAGTATATAACTATGAATATGATGAAGAAATAACGAAATCAGGAATGAAGCATCGTCTTGCGAAGCTACGTACATTAGCAGATAATATTCGTAGTAACATTGAGAAAGAATTAGCTGAAGAAGATGAATAAATAGTAAATAAATCACCATACTTATATATGGTGATTTTATGTTTATTGAGAAGCAAGTTAAGTATAGTGGTGATGTAATTAGCTGTAATGGGGATGAGATTAAGCTAGTGGTTGACTCTAATATCGTGAAAGTTAAGCTATTTAATGTATTGCTTAATGAAGATGTATGCCCATTAGTATATAATGCTCATGAAGTAATGTTTGAAGTAGGTGAATATGGTACAGTCGTAAATGAAGTTAGTGCGTATGTATTTTTGGATGATGTGCTGTTACAGAAAACGATTGTAGAGGAAGAATTAGGAATTATCAAAATAGATAATCCTATGTATGAATATTATAGTGTAATTCATGAGGAGCAATTAGAAGTATCATCAAGTGTTGAAATAATAGAATCAAGCAATCATTATCAAAGAGATAGAGCTAACAAGATGATAGGTATTATGACTATTATCTATGTAATTTTGTTAATTATAATATTCAGAAGAAAAGTATTAAATTTCATAAAATTTTGATTGATTAAGATGCTCATTTAATGTATACTATAGCCTGCACGGAGGTTTTTAGTAATGGAAGAAATGAATTTAAAACAAAAAGAAGAGAACCTAACTGTTGAAGAGTAGTTCGGTTTAACTGTTAGATATTATCGTAATATAGCAGGCATTTCACAAGAAGAATTAAGCTTTAGAAGTGGTTTACATAGAAACTATGTTTCTGATACAGAAAGAGGACGTCGTAATGTTTCATTAAAGGCAATCGAAAGATTTGCTAAGGGACTTAACGTAGACATGACTGATTTATTTAAAAGATTATAAGAGCTTAGGCTCTTTTTTCTTTATATGTGGTATAATAATACAGGAGGTAGTATACTATGTCTAGAATCATTTATCTTATCTTAACCGTAGTAGCTGTAATTGCAGTAGTATCAATGATGCTTCCAGTACTAGTGGTAGTACTTGCATTAGGTTTAATATATACAATTGTAGAGCGTTATAAAATGACTAAGAGCTTGAAAGAACAAGAAAAAGTATATAATGAAGTATTTGAGAATACGGAGCCTAGAAAGGCTAATTTAGAGGTCATAGAGGCGGAGTTTGAGGAGAAAAAATAACTTATGGAATTTCGGGGGTATAAGCGATTAGCAATAGATGATCGCTATAAGTTAATAGAATATTATGGTATCGCTAATATTGAAGAATGTAATCATAATATTATTAATAATTATATGTGGCAAAGTAGCTTCCCTTTATGGTGGAAAGAAGAAGATAATGTATTATATCTTATTGGTATGCATAATGATGAATTATTTATGTATATGCCTTTATGTGTAAAGGAAAAGCGCGAAGCTGCAATCAAGCATTTATTAGATGAATTTAAAGATGAAAGCTATTCTTTAATATATTATACAGAAGAATATAAGGATATTGTGTTATCTTTAATTCCTTCGCTATCAGTTAGTGAAATGGAGGATAGCTTTGACTATATATATGAGTATGATAAGATTACTACATTATCAGGTAAAAAACTACAGAAGAAAAGAAATCATGTGAATGCCTTTAAAAAAGAATATGAAGGTAGATATCAATATTGTACAATTGATGATTGTCAATTAGATGCATGTTTAAAGGTCTTGGATAAATGGGAGCATACTAAAGAAGCACTACAGGATGATGAATACTTACATAATGAGTATTTGGGAATTAAGTTTTTACTACAAAACTATCATGAATTACCTATTAAAGGTGGTTGTGTTTACATTGATGGTGTGATTGAAGCCTTTGCGTTAGGCTCTTATGGTAGTAATCGAATGGTACAAGAGAATGTGGAAAAGGCAGATGGTAATATCCGAGGCTTATATCCATTTTTGATGTCTGAATTCTTAAAGCATGAGTTTAAGAATGAAGCAATAGTATATGTAAATCGTGAAGATGATTTAGGATTAGAATATCTTAGAAAATCTAAACGTTCTTTATATCCAGCATTTCTAGTGAAGAAGTATTTGATACGAAAGGAGTAGTATAATGATACGTAAGGCTTGTTTAGAAGATAAAGATGCCATTTATCGTTTATGGAAAGAATTATTTGCTCATGATGATAATGGTTATACAGACTATTATTTTGAGAATTTATTTGAGTGTGAGAATACGTATGTAAAGGAAGAAGATGGAGAAATTATCTCTACCCTACAAAGAAACTCTCATATATTAATGTTTAATGATATTCCTATCAAGACTTCGATGATTCTAGGGGTAGCAACTCGCCCAGATAAACAAAATCAAGGTCATATGCATGCCTTAATGCGACAAGCACTAGAGGATGCGGAAAAAGAAGAAATGATTACGCTAATACAAGCTTATGATCCAAATATCTACCGTCCTTTTGGCTTCCATATGGAATACTATCGTAATCGTACGACATATCATCGTAATCAAATTCCAGTATATGCTGACTTAAAGGTTGACGATCAAGTAACACCTGAAGAAATCTGTGAAGTATATAAAGAATTCACGAAACGCTTTAATGCATACTATATTCGTGATGTGAAGTATTTTGAGAAATACTTCAATGAAGTTAAAGCAGAGGGTGGAACAATCGTAGCTTATCGTAATAAAGAAACAAATAAAGTTGAAGGATATATGGTGTATTATCTAGAAAAGTTTATTTGCGACATTAAGGAAATTATCTACTTAAATAGCTGGGCCTTCCTAGCAATGATGGGGTATGCTGCAACTACAAGAATTAAGGTATGTGTACACACAAGTGATAGTGAACAGGTTTTGAAGCTATTGCCAGGTGGTGATGTGCAAACATATCCATTCTGTATGGCAAGAATTAATGATTATTCAATCTTTAATATTTGTTACTCTACGGCTATTCAAAATGTTGATGAAGCTTTTAAAATATGTAGGAAACCATTATTCTTACATGAATATGCATAATAAAAGGTGATAATAATCACCTTTTTAAATACAAATTTTGATTTCGTCTACTAATCCATATATTTTTGCTTCAGTAGCATTCAGGTAATAATCACGCTCACTATCTTGATAGATCTTCGCAATATCTTGACCTGTGTGTTTGGCCAGTATTTGAGCTAATGACTCTTTAATACGCATAATATGCTTGGCAGCAATATCCATATCACTAGCTTGTCCTTTGATACCACCTAGTGGTTGGTGAATCATAACTTCGGAGTGGTTAAGAATATAACGATGCTTACTTTCTCCTCCCGCTAGTAATACGGCAGCCATACTAGCAGCAATGCCTGTACAATATGTATATACAGGACATTTAATAAACTGCATCGTATCATAAATCGCTAGTCCAGCATATACTGAACCACCAGGTGAATTAATATACATATGGATAGGATCATCAGACAATGATGCTAAGTATAATAACTGAGCAGTAATGATCGCAGAGGAGTTATCATCTACTTCTCCATATAGTAATATAATGCGTTCCTTTAATAGCTTAGAAAATAAATCAAAGACATGTTCACTGTTAGGCGTATTATCAATAATATTAGGTATATATCTCATAGTGTTTTCTCCTTATTATACTATAAGTATGTTTCAAAATTCTGATTTAAAACAGCTATCTTAATATTCCCTAAAATTAGTTGATTTTAATGGTTGGAAAATGTCGAAAACACTTGTATACAAGCGACTTTTTGCACATTATAAGTATCTTCAATTATGAAATTTTAAAAAAAATAAAATGAAACCGCTTAAAATGATTAATGATAAGACTTTCACAATTGACTTTGCCTAAACATGTAGTATAATAAAGACATAAAATCAAATAGGAGGATTTTTTAAAATGGCAGTTAAAGTAGCTATTAATGGTTTTGGACGTATTGGACGTCTAGCATTCAGACAAATGTTTGGTGCTGAAGGGTATGAAATCGTTGCAATCAACGACTTAACAAGCCCAGAAATGTTAGCTCATTTATTAAAGTATGACACAGCTCAAGGTCGTTATGAAGGTCATACAGTTGAAGCAAAAGAAGGTGCTATCGTTGTTGATGGTAAAGAAATCACTATCTACAAAGAAGCTGATGCTAACAACTTACCTTGGGGCGAATTAGATGTAGACGTAGTATTAGAATGTACTGGTTTCTATGTAAAGAAAGACAAAGCAATGGCTCACATCAATGCTGGTGCTAAGAAAGTTGTTATCTCTGCTCCAGCTGGTAACGATTTACCAACTATCGTATTCGGTGTTAACGAAGGTACATTAAAAGATGGCGATAATATTATCTCTGCTGCTTCTTGTACTACAAACTGTTTAGCTCCAATGGCTAATGCATTAAATAACTTAGCACCAATCGAATCAGGTATCATGACTACAGTTCATGCTTACACTGGTGACCAAATGATCTTAGACGGACCTCATCGTAAAGGTGACTTACGTCGTGCTCGTGCTGGTGCTTGCAACATCGTTCCTAACTCAACAGGTGCTGCTAAAGCTATCGGTTTAGTAATTCCTGCATTAAACGGTAAATTAATCGGTGCTGCACAACGTGTACCAACTCCTACAGGATCAACTACTATTTTAGTATCTGTAGTTAAAGCTAAAGACTTAACAGTAGAAAAAGTTAACGCTGCTATGAAAGCTGCTGCTAACGATTCTTACGGTTATACTGAAGAACCATTAGTATCTAGCGATATCATCGGTATCAGCTATGGTTCATTATTTGATGCTACTCAAACTATGGTTAGCAAAATTGATGAAGAAACTTACCATGTACAAACAGTTGCTTGGTATGACAACGAAAACTCATACACTAGCCAAATGGTTCGTACAATCAAATACTTCGCTGAAAACGTTAAATAATAATTTAATATCAGCATACTAAGAGCATGAGTAATCATGCTCTTTCTTGTTTTAAATGTAAGAATAATGTATAATTAAGTGGATTTAAAATATACTAATTATATAGAAAGTGAGTTGTATATTATGAATGATAATGTCTATTATAATGATTACTCAGTAACATTACGTAAACATATGGCTAAGACCTTTGTATGGGTATTCCTAGGATTATTAGTTACGGCAGTTACAGCCTTCGCAACTATTTATTCTGGCTTATTCTATTATGTATATTCAAGTAATCTAGTATACTTTGGTGTAATGATTGCAGAGATTGCTTGTGTAATATACTTATCAAGTAGAATCTACCATATGTCGTATAGTGGAGTGGTGGTATCATACTTCCTATATTCGATTCTCACAGGTGTAACGATGTCCTCAGTACTTCTAGTGTACACTGGTGATGTTATTATAATTGCGTTTGCCCTAGCAGCTATGATGTTTTTAAGTCTAGCAGTTATTGGATATCGAACAAAGGTGAATCTAGACAATTTCTCGGGCATTTTAGTAGGCGGATTATTCGCACTAGTACTTGCTTCATTAGTGGGAATGTTCTTTAGAATGTCAGGCTTCCAATTATTGATTTGTTATGCAGGTATCGCATTATTTATGGGAATCACAGTATGGGATACGCAAAAGATGAAGAAACACTTCTATTATTATCAAGGCGATGAAGAAATGCTTGCTAAGCTATCAATATATAGTGCATTAGAATTATATTTAGATTTTATTAATATCTTTTTATATATCATTAGAATCATTGGTAATGGTAAGCATAGAGACTAGTAAAAATGCGAGAAATCGCATCTTTTATTCTGGTTTTAAAGATTCAAAAATAATTTAAAAAATTTTTAAAAATATACTTAAGTTTTAAAATACACACCGATATAATAGGTGTAAGCGACAAAGAGGCGTCTCAAAAAGTATACTTTAGGGGACACCTCTTTTTTTGTCGTTTTTCCTATGCTTCCTAAGCCATATAAGCTAAAAATCATTACATTTCGCACTGTCTCAAAAGGTATACCTTTTGAGAATTTTTCGTTAATCCTTACAAAAAGGAGGGAACCACATGTTAACACTAGGAATTGGAAATGGTCATTATGTAATGATAGGCGATGACATCAAGGTGATGGTGAAAGTCGATAATCACGGAAGTATTCGATTAACCATCGATGCACCAGCAGATATGAAAATTCTTAGAGATGAATTATACGAGCAAATGAAAAAAGCTCAATAACTAATTAGGTTTACTCATATCTAAGTGCAGCGTACGAGCAGGAAGATATGTTGTAAATATATACATATTTCTTGAAGGACTTCTGAATAGAACAAACGGATGTGTTCAAAGTTCAAAGGTAGATAAAGAAATATAAATCTCATTTTAGAAAAGCAAAGGAAGGCTTAGGAGGAAAATTATGAGAATTCAACACAATATTAATGCGTTAAACGCGAATCGTAACTTAACATGGAATAACAATGCAGTAGGTAAATCATTAGAAAAATTATCATCAGGTTATAGAATTAACCGCGCTGGTGATGATGCAGCTGGTTTAGCAATTTCTGAAAAGATGCGTGCTCAAATCTCTTGTTTAACACAAGCAGAAACTAACTGT
>JAFXJJ010000076.1 GCA_017532345.1 Erysipelotrichales bacterium | reverse complement strand
CCTTCTTAGCACCTTCATAGTTTTCTTCACGTGCCTTATCAGCAGCAGCTAAATCTAAATATGGATTATCAACACGTTTAGTTCTAAATAAGCTTAATAAACGGTTATAGTTAGCACGATCTAAGTCAGCCTTTGGTAAATGACCTTCTTCTACTGCTTTAAGAATATTGTCAGTATCTGGACTAGCACCAATTACGTCAGTACCAGCTGAAATAGCTTTCGCATAACGTTCAGGAATACTTAATTCTTCTACACCATAGATTTGAACTGTAGTAATACCTGAATCCGAGTTAACATAACCATCGAATCCCATACCACGTGCTAAATCAGTAATTAATTCTTTAGAATATGTTGAAGGAACTGATTCTTTAGAAGTTAATTTACCTTTATAATATTGAGGCTTAGTACGACCATCATTCGCAATACGAGAATAGTCAGGCATAATAGATGAAGCCTTCATATCAAATGCAGCTTGGAATGGAGGTAAGTGATATTTCTCCATTGAGCCTTCTGTTGGATATAAACGCCATTGTCCGATAGGTACATGTGGTTCAAAGCCATTTTCAGCTGGACCATCACCAGGGAAGTGTTTAACTGTTAATACTACAGAGCCTTCATTTAAGCCGTCTTCACCATTTTGATAACCACGAACTAATTCTTTAATAATACCTGATGTAACCTCTGGACGTTCACCATAAGTACCACTATTTCTTGGCCATCGTGGGTCAGTAGCGATATCAACTTGAGGACCATACATAATATTTAAACCAGCAGCCTTCATCATCTTACGATCTGTATCTGCCATATTATAAACTAAATCATAATTACCATCACCCATAACAGCAGCTCCAACACCTAAGAAATCTGGATATCCAATATTAATAGGATTAGTATGATATGAATAAGGAATAGCCACACCACCATTACATGCTTCATATTCCAACATTTGTGTACCAATATTATGGTATAGCGCTGACATACTAGCATCAGCACGCATATCACTACGATATACACCAGCAGTAATCTTTCTAACAAGTACATCTGAATCATCAACACGCATACTCATGCCTGGTAACATTGAAGGTGGTTCTGGTTCAGTTGGATCAAAACGTTTATAAACCTTAGAAACAACAATATTACCATTTTCATCTTTCGCATCTTCAACCTTATTAACAATAGGTGAGTTCCATAATGTATTAAGAATTAAACCTGCTTGTTGATCTAAACGTAGATGTGTAACCATATCCTTAGCACGTGTTTCATCATCTAAACGCCAATCTTTATATGGAGTCAATTCTTTACTATTATCCATATCCTTGAAATATAATCCATCTTTAACGATAACACCACAAGTAGTAACACCAATAGTTGGACCATTTTCATTATGGAAGAATACTGGTTCTAAATAAACATCATTGATGTTTTCACCTTCTTCTAATACATACGGAGCAGGAATATATCCATCCTTAATGTTTAGATACTCATCTAAATTGATTTTCTTCATTATTATTCTCCTTTTCATCCAATGATTATAAATAATTACTTAAATTATACTATTTATGTCATTACTTTACAAGCAATGTGACATTTATAAATATAAACTATAGTATAAGTATCAATTAGAAAAGTGATGGTTAACCCATCACTTTAGTGTCAAATCATAGTAATTATAAGCTTAACTAGCCTTTGCAGCATTACCAGTATACAACTGATAATATCTACCTTGTTCTTCAATTAATTCATCATGTGTACCACGTTCAATGATTCGCCCCTTCTCAAGAACCATAATACAATCACTATTGCGTACAGTAGATAGACGATGAGCAATAACGAATGTAGTTCTTCCATGCATTAGCTTATCCATACCATCTTGGACAATCTTTTCTGTACGAGTATCGATTGAACTAGTAGCTTCATCTAGAATTAACACTGGTGGATTAGCGATAGCAGCACGTGCAATAGCCAATAATTGACGTTGTCCTTGCGATAAGTTACCACCATCACCTGTTAACATTGTGTCATAACCATTAGGTAAATGCTTAATAAATTCATCTGCATTAGCTAGTTTAGCAGCTGCATATACTTCTTCATCAGTTGCATCTAACTTACCATAACGAATGTTTTCCTTAACAGTAGCAGTAAATAAATGTGTATCTTGAAGTACGATACCTAATGAACGACGTAAGTCAGATTTCTTAATCTTGTTGATATTGATATTATCATAACGAATCTTACCATCTTGGATATCATAGAAACGATTAATTAAGTTAGTGATAGTTGTTTTACCTGCACCTGTAGATCCTACGAAGGCAATCTTTTGTCCAGGTGTAGCATACATCTTAATGTTGTGTAACACAATCTTTTCATCTGTATAACCAAAGTCTACATCATTGAATGTTACATCACCTTCTAGTTTAATTAACTCTACTTCACCAGTTGATTTATGAGGCCATTTCCAAGCCCAACAGTTTGTATTCTTTTCAGTAGTTTCAACTAGCTTACCATCAACTTCCTTAGCATTTACTAATGTTACATAACCTTCATCTAATTCAGGTGTTTCATCAATTAATGCGAAGATACGTTCAGCACCAGCTAGTGCCATGATAATACTATTGAATTGTTGCGATACTTGGTTAATTGGCATTGAGAATGATTTATTGAATGTAAGGAAGCTTGCTAATTTACCAACTGTAAATCCACCAATACCATTTAATGCTAGATAACCACCAAATACTGCACAGATTACATAAGATAAGTTACCTAATTGGGCATTACATGGACCCATAATATTAGCGAAATGGTTAGCATTATTAGCACTTTCAAACAATGCATCATTTAATTCTCTGAATTCATCAATACTGATATCTTCATGAGTAAATACCTTCACAACCTTTTGACCTTCCATATGTTCTTCAATAAAGCCATTAAGCTTACCTAAATCACGTTGTTGGGCAATAAAGTTTGTACCACTTAATGATGCTAGTTTCTTTGATACATTCACAACTAAACAAACCATACATACTGTTACGATTGTTAATGGAATACTTAAACGTACCATTGAGATAAATACCGATACGATAGTTACTGAACTAGATAATAATTGTGGCATACTTTGAGAAATCATTTGACGTAGTGTATCAATATCATTTGTATATACTGACATGATATCACCATGCGCATGAGTATCGAAATATTTAATTGGTAATTTTTCCATGTGTTCAAACATATCATCACGAATTACCTTTAATGTACCTTGGGATACATTAACCATTAAACGTTGTTGAACGTAAGCTGCAATTACACCCATTAAATAGAATGTCGCAACTCTACTCATAGCACCAAGTAATGGTCCATAATCTGGATTAGATTGACCCATTAATGGAGTAATATAGTCATCAATTAAATGTTGAGTAAAGTTAGTACCTTGAACAGTTGATAAAGCTGTTGTGAAGATACAGATAATTACTAATACGATATGTAATGAATATCGCTTAGTAACATAACGCATAATACGAGCAAATAGTTTTCCTGGATTTTTAACCTTAGGACGTGGTCCTCTAGGACCTCTGCCACCAGGACCATGCACTTTATGAACCTTTTCTTGTGCCATTTTATTCGCCTCCTTCATCGAAGTCACCATTACCACCTGTTTGTGCTTCATATACTTCTTTATAAATAGCATTTGTTTCTAGTAATTCATCATGTGTTCCAAAGCCCATAACCTTACCATTGTCTAATACAATGATACGATCAGCATTTTGTACACTTGAGATACGTTGGGCAATGATAATCTTAGTAGTATCAGGAATTTCTTCCGCAAAGGCTTTTCTAATCTTTGCATCAGTAGCTGTATCTACTGCACTAGTTGAGTCATCTAAGATTAAAATCTTAGGTTTCTTTAATAATGCTCTAGCAATACATAAACGTTGCTTTTGCCCACCAGATACGTTAGTACCACCTTGTTCAATAAAGGTATTGTACTTATCTGGCATATTTTGAATAAATTCATCAGCACATGCTAGTTTACATGCACGAATACACTCTTCTTCTGTTGCGTCAGCATCACCCCAGCGTAGGTTTTCTAGGATTGTACCACTAAATAATACATTCTTTTGTAGTACTACTGATACTTCATTACGTAGTGTTTCCATATCATATGTCTTAACGTTCTTACCACCTACAAGAACTTCACCATTGCTTACATCATATAAACGTGAAATTAAGTTTACTAAGCTTGTCTTAGCACTACCAGTACCACCAATAATACCAATCGTTTCACCAGAATTAATCTTTAAATTGATGTTTTGTAGTACATATTCTTCAGCTGTTGCATAATAACCAAAGTCTACATCCTTAAATTCAATACTACCATCAACTACATCATAATCAGGGCTTTCAGGATTTCTTAATGTAGGCTCTTCATTTAATACTTCTGCTACACGTTGGCAACTAGCCATAGACATTGTTACCATTACGAAGATCATTGAAAGCATCATTAAGCTCATTAAGATATTCATACAGTATGCAAGAAGTGACATTAAGTCACCTGTTGATAATGTACTACTAACACACATTTGAGCACCAATATATGAAATTAATAATATACATGTATATACAGTAAATTGCATTAATGGACTATTGAATGCCAAGATTTTTTCTGTACTTACAAACATATTATAAATATTGCCACTAGCCTTCTTAAACTTCTCAATTTCATAATCCTCTCGTACATAAGCCTTTACAACACGAATAGCTGATACGTTTTCTTGTACTGATGCATTTAAATCATCATATTTTCTAAATACTTCTCTAAACTTACCATGTACTTTGAATGTGATTGAGAATAGGCAGAAGCCTAATAAAATAACTGCTACTAAATAAATACTAGCAATTTTAGGGGAAATAAAGAATGCCATACACATAGCTGTAATTAAGCTAAATGGCGCACGTACACACATACGAAGAATCATTTGATAAGCATGTTGAATATTAGTAACGTCAGTAGTTAAGCGTGTTACTAACCCACTTGTAGAGAACTTATCAATATTCGCAAATGAGAATGTTTGAATCTTTTCAAACATTGCTTGACGTAAATTACGGGCAAAACCAGTAGAAGCTCTAGCCCCATGCTTACCTCCCATAATACCTGAGAATAAACCTAATAAAGCCACTACTATCATTACTGCACCAACTTTATAGATATGTGCCATATCTCCTTTATATACACCATCATCGACGATTGATGCCATTAATAGTGGTATCATCATCTCGAAGATAACTTCTAAAAACATTGATAATGGTGTAAGAATTGAATCTTTCTTAAACTCTTTAATATGAGCTGCTAATGTTTTAATCATTCATGATCCTCCCTTCCTAAATTGTAAATCATTTTTTCTAAAAGATTATATAGCTGTTTTTGTTCATCTTTAGTTAAGCTACCAAAACATTTTTCGTCTATTTCATCAAACTTCTTACGACATGTACTAGCAACTACATCACCTTTTTCAGTAATTGAAATGACTGAGCGTCGATTATCATCGGGATCTACTTCCTTTATAATTAATCCATTCTTTTCTAATCGTTTAATACTGTTGGCAATACTTGGAGCACTAACATGTAATGTTTCGGCAATTTCCGTTTGGGTACAACCGTTATTCTTTCGTACTGCCTCTAAGATCGGTAATTGTCCATGGTATAGTTCCATTTCATCAATATATGCTTGTACCTTCTGCCGATGCATATGCATAAACTTAAAGAATAAATGCATTATTTCCTTATACTCCATATTACTCCTCCTTCCAAATACTTAATCAATTAATAGTTAATCAATTAAGTAATACCATATACATTTTACTTAATTAATTAACTAATGTCAATATAAATACTTAATTAATTAAATAATAAAAGATGGTGCCTAATGATAAGCACCATCCTTATATAGTCAATTTAATTATTTAGAAGCAACAATCTTACCAGCTTTTCTACCGAAGTGTACGCATCCAAGTAATGCAGTACCTGAACCTGGATAGAATTGTCCAATCCAACCAGCACTTGCCATACCAGCTGCATATAAATTAGGGATTGCATTACCATTAACATCTAATACTTGTGTATCTAAGTTAATACGTAAACCACCAATTGCACCTAGATTTAAGAAGCCTTCTTCAAATGCATAGTAAGGACCAGTAATAGGTGTTAAACCAGATTGACGATGATATTGAGTATCTACACCTGTAGCCATATCTTCATTCCAAATGTTGATAGTTCTTTCTAAGTTCTTAGCATTAACACCAATCTTTTCAGCTAATTCAGCAATTGTATTACCTACGAATGCTGTACCTGCATCAGCCTCTGCTTTTAAGCTATCTTCAGTCATAGCTCCATATGGTAATGAGCTAGCACCAAATACTGTATAAACTGGTTTACCAGTACGAATGATTTCTTCATAGCGTTGTTTAGAAGTAAGCGCATATGTATTATCTTCACATTGATAACGAACACCATCGCTATTAACGAAAATACATGGTAATAATGGAGTTTGTCTATTAATACCAGCTGATGTACGAGATGTTAAGTCGATAACACCACCTAAGTTAGTGATATCAGCACCAATTTCCATACCCATACGGATACCATCACCAGTGTTACCTGGATAAGCAACTACGTGTTGTGTTGTTAAATCATAGTAATGGTTAGGGCTTAAACGTTTAGCCATTTCAACGTTGTGGTCGAATGAGCTTGTACAAATGATAACACCTTTGTTAGCCTTAACGTTAACTTTATTACCATCTAATGTAGCTTCTACACCAGCAACTACACCATCAACCATGATTAATTTATCTGCACAGCAATTATACTTAATTTCTACACCTTGGTTTACTGCTTCATCATGAACAGCATTAAACATACCAGCAGCACCTACATCAGTACCATGGATACGGTCAGCATATAAGCTTTCATCAGCACAGTTAACATGTGCACTACCAGACATATTAGTGAATACTAGACCTAAGCTTTCTAACCATTCGATGTGGCTATTAGAATTAGTAGTCATATCTTTAACTAAATCAGCATCAACTAAACCACTAGCTTCTTGAATGTAGTATTCAGCATGCTTTTCACCTGTATCATCTTTATAATTAGTAAGTTCTTTTTGAACACGTGTTCCACTAGCTTGAATGATACCACCAGAACGAATTGATGTTCCACCATAAGCATCTGTTTTTTCTAGAATTAAAGCAGTTGCACCAGCTTTTCTTGCTTCAATACCAGCACACATACCAGATCCACCAGCACCTAAAATAACAACGTCACTTTCTAAGTCCCACTTAACATCAGTAGTAGTATTATTTTGTTCACCACTGTTGCCACTAGCACAAGCACCTAATAAACCAACGGCTGCTAATGAAGCTGTTCCTTTCAAGAAATCTCTTCTTGTAATTTGTTTCTTCATATTCCTTCTCCTTTTGTGAACTTTATCACTAAATATAGTTTACAGTGTTGAGTAGCTCCACAGTCAATACTTATTTTAAATTACATATACAAATAAAATCAATGTAGGAATCATCAGTAGAACTATCCCTTACCATGATATAAGCACTACCTTCTCCTGCTAATTCATAACCTTTAGTTTTACAGTATTCTATTACTTCTTTCAAGTCATCAATTTCCCACTTATCAATACAATTCATATCCTTTTTCACGATAAATAATACTTGCTTCTGATAATGATATTCTTCACATGAATCAGGCAATTCGATATGTAATGATTCTATCCATTTCTTATCAATTCTTGCACCAAAGCGGTTTTCCAATTCCCCATTAGTTATTTTGAACTGAAATGTATAGTTAATTAGTGGAACATGTTTGAATAATTGATTAATCGCATCTACATTATCATCACTACCTTCAAGATAATAATAAGTAGTATCTTCTTCGTAAATGTATGGTTCCTTATAAGAATCAACAAAGGTAAACAAATTAATCATATCTTCATTAATCTGTTTAAGACGCATTAATTCATTAATCTTTTCATCAAGCTCTTTACTTTTTTGATTAAAACCTTCCAAAACAATATCGTATGAATCACTACTTAAAAACTTCTGAGCATCTTCAAGTGAGTATTCTAATCCACGATAGAATCTAGTATTCGCAAGTAACATAATATCCTTTACTGAAAATTCATTGTACCCATTTTCTCCTATGACTGGATGAATAATTCCTTGCTTTGTATAATAATGTATTCCACTTCTATCTAAAGCAAATAGCTTTGCGAGTTTTCCTGTTTGAAGCATCATTATTCCCCCTTATATAAATATTATATCATATCTAAAAAAAGATGATATTTCTATCATCTATAAAACGAAGAATACAATACAGAAATAATGAAGCAAACTACCTGCTAACACAAATAAGTGCCATATACTATGCATATAACGTACATGATTAGCTTTATAAAAGAAAATACCTACTGTATACATTAGTCCACCTAACACTAATAGCAATAATCCATTAAATGGTAATCTTACAACAATATCCTTTAAAACAAGAACAGCACTCCATCCCATAACAACATATAGTACCATACTTAACTTTTCAAATTTCTTCAAACTAATGAAATTTAAAATAATCCCTACAATTGCACATATCCATAGCAATACAGCTATATACTTAGCATATTGGTAATCTTCAAGTGTAACTAATAAAAATGGCATATAGCTCCCTACTATTAAAATAAAAATACCTGAATGATCGAATATGCGAAAAATAGCTTTTAGCTTCATGTTCGTAATGGCATGATACAAACATGATAATAAATATAAAGTAATCAACGATAACCCATAAACAATAACAGATAGTGTAGTTTGAATATTATGAATAGGAATAGCTTTACTTATTAAAAAATATGTCCCTATAATTGCTAATAAAACTCCTATTCCATGTGATACACTATTGAATATTTCCTCCCCAAGTGTGTAAAGTTTCATTGTATCACCTCTATCTAGTATTCAATACCAGTATATGTGGTTTGCTTTATTTTGTCAATATAAAAACAAGGTAGTAATGCAGCATTACTACCAAATTTCTTGATTAAACTACCCTTTTAATCATATTAAGTCTAGCATTGATTTCTAATAATTCTTCCTTAGTTGGTTTCTTAATACTATTTAATTTTGTTAATCGTAGAATAGTGAAAGCACCCATTTGACCTGACATTTGAAGTAACATTTCAGGACTCTTGATTTGTGAGTTTTCTCCAACATCAAACATCTTACAAGCAATATCTAAGTATACTTTAATACCTTCCTCTGATTTAAGTAAATCTTTGATACAAGAATTAATAGAGTAATATCCCTCAACTTCAGTGATATCGAACCAATTTAAGATTGCGCCCTTTTCAACTAGGCGATAAGCACCATTAAATGTATCAACCTTACGTAGCTTACTTTCATCTCTACATTCTCCTGCTACTGCTACTAATGTAGATTCACCAACGTTTGGTACTTCAAAGTAGAAGAAATGATCTTCTGCTGTTTTCTTACCTAAGCTTGTTTCATTAACGAATAATTCTACT
>JAFXJJ010000075.1 GCA_017532345.1 Erysipelotrichales bacterium | reverse complement strand
TTCGCTATTATGGGAGTAGCACAAGGATATCAACCTTTCGCTGCCTATAATTATGGTGCTAGAAATAAACAAAGACTTATTGATGGTATTAAAATATCCATGGCTTTTACAGTGGGATATGGTATATTAATGGGATTATTTTTCTTATTCTTCCCACATGTACTTATGCGACTTCTTACAAGTGATGAAGCATTAATTGAATTAGGTAAATATATTTTAATTGGTTATGCATTTTCAGTACCAATGGTTGCAGTATACCAAATCTTAGCCTATAATTTCCAAGCACTAGGTAAAGGGAAATTATCTTTTATTAGTTCAGTATTAAGACAAGGAGTAGTATATTGTCCGTTAGTAATGATATTACCACGCTTATTTGGTGTGACAGGAATGTACATTGTTCAACCGATTTGTGATTGGTGTAGTGCACTAGTCGTATTAATACTATCAATACCAGTATTTAAAGAAATAAAAGAGTTATCTTAATTAATATAGAAAGGAAAGGTTTATGGAGAAAGTATTTTATTTACTCATTCCTTTAGTTATATCAGCTATACTTATCCCATTCGTGAAAGTGATTGGGACGAAGTGTAAAATATATGCGGTAGCGAATAGTAGAACAGTACATAATGGTATTATTGCTCAGTGTGGTGGTATTGCTGTTTATGTGGCATTTATGATTGGTATGGCATTATTTATGAATGCTGACCGACAAATGAATGCCTTAATGATTGGTGGTTCAATTGTATTCTTCTCAGGATTATTTGATGATATGTATAACCTAAAGCCAAAGCAAAAGCTAGCATTCCAAATAGTAGCTGCACTAATATTGATATTCTATGGCAGAGTACAACTAAATGTGTTCCGTTTGCCATTTGGTATAGTAATTAGAAATGGTATTATTATTGATATTATTTCGTTCTTTTGGATTATTGGTATTACTAATGCGATTAATCTAATTGATGGATTAGATGGTTTATGTGGTGGAGTATGTACGATTGCATTACTAACAATTGCTTCACTTGCCTATATTGATAAGCACTTTGATGTGATGACAATAGCCCTAATATTATCAGGTGGTATTATTGGCTTCTTATTCTATAACTTCCATCCTGCATCCATTTTCATGGGAGATTCAGGCGCATTATTTATAGGCTTTATTATTTCTGGTATATCATTACTGGGCTTTAAATCGTCAACTTTCATTACACTAGGAGTTCCACTATTAGTATTATTAGTACCTATCATGGATACGCTAGTTGCGATACTACGACGCACACTCGCACATAAACGATTTGATGAAGCAGACCGCAAGCATTTACACCATGTATTAATGTATAACCTAAAGCTAGGTCATCGTAATACTGTATTATTCATTTATTTCTTTACACTAATGTTGTCAGTAAATGCATATCTATATATTTACAATAAGACTCTAGGTTTAATATCACTTATTATTATTGCCTTTGGGATAGAATTATTCTTAGAATTAACACAGATGATATCGAATCATTATCGCCCATTATGTGCAATATATGAAATGTTGAAGGAACGCTTCATAAAGACTACAAAATAAGCTTGACTAAATTAAAAATGGATACGCTTTGTTATCCATTTTTTGTTTTCTTAAAATAAGCTTTCATTTCTTCTATCAACAAAACAGCACTACGTGATAAATAATGTTTTTTGTTAGTTATTAACATTACATTCCATTTTAAATCATCTTCTATAAAAGGAATTATTGAGTTATTATTATCTGCATCTTCAAAATCATAATAGGTTGTTCCAATTCCAACTCCATTGGTATTAAGCATCATTTTTTCCCAAATTATTTCATTAGATGATCGTAATGCATAATTCAATTTAATATTTTGACGTTTTGCTGATTGTTCAACTGTGTCGTATATTTTGAAAATACGGTTTTTGGTGATGATAGGATATTCAGCACACTCTTTTAAAGAAGTGGATTTTTTATTAGCAATAGGATGGTTAGCGTTAACGACAGCACAAATATGATATTCATTTAATAGATGAGCATTAAGTAACGTATTGTCTGAGGCTGTGTTGATTGATAGACCTAAATCGCATTCTTCTTCCGCTACATACCATTCGGCAAACATATCTGGTAATTCAGTAAATTCTAGCTCAATATTAGGATATTTCATTTGAAATATATCAAAAAAAGACTTTATATCACCTGACAATAATCCATGACTTATTGCGATATGGA
Source organism: Erysipelotrichales bacterium (assembly GCA_017532345.1). GTDB lineage: Bacteria > Bacillota_I > Bacilli_A > Erysipelotrichales > Erysipelotrichaceae > SIG230. Next base: position 9,388 of record JAFXJJ010000075.1, on the reverse strand, counting down.
GATGTCCATTTTCTTGGCTTGCGAGATTTTTTAGACGTCCTTCCATATTTTCAAAATCCTTTAATAATACGCAAACCTCTTGGTATAGTGCTATTCCAAATGTTGTAGGATTTAATTTTCCTTTACTACGTTGGAATATTTCAGCATTGAATTCATCACATAGATTCCGTATTGATTTATTTAACGCTTGAGGCGTAATGTATAAAATAGAAGCAGCATCAACAATTGATTTAGTTTCATATACGGTTTTGAAATATTTCATTTGTCTGATATCCATTATAATCACCCACTAATTATTTATCATAGAATTTTCTAATAATCAATAGAATAGAAACTAAAAGTTTCTACATAGAAGATTTTAACTGTTTGAACTTGAGAAAATAATAACATACAATAACTTTGTAGGAATATTTCAAGGAGGGAAATAAATGAAGAAATTTATAAACATACTTTTATGTGCAGTAATGGTATTATCAACTGCTGCATGTTCAAGTAATGAAGAAAGTATTTATACATCTGGAACATACTCAGCTAAGGCTAAAGGCTTTGGTGGGGATGTTGTTGTATCAATTACTACAGATAGCACACAAATAACTGATGTAGATATTGATGCTAGTTTAGAAACACCATCAATTGGTGGTAATGCAGCTGAATCTTTACGAGAAGCTATTATTGAAAATCAGAATGTTGAAGTTGATGTAGTAACTGGTGCTACAGTGACAAGTAATGCTGTTATTGCTGCAGCAAAGAAAGCCATTAGTCAAGCTATGGGTGTTGAAGTAAGTAAAACAGCTTTGACAGATGGTACTTATTCAACAAAGAGTGTAGGTTATAGCTGGACAGGTATGATTTATACTGATGTAGTAATCGAAAACAACGCCATTAAGTCAATAACTATTACAGAAGAACATGATAGTGAAACTGGTGAAATGGCTGCAACAGCTTATACGAATATGATTCCAAGATTGCTTGAAGTGCAAAGCTTATCAGTGGATGCTATCAGTGGAGCTACATCTACATCGAATGCTATTAAGGATTGTGTTTCTCAAGCTATTGAATTAGCTGGTGGAGATGCTAGTGAATGGTATACAGATATCGCTAAAAGTAATGAAACTATCAAACTTGAAGGTTATGATGTAATCGTAGTTGGTTTAGGTGGTTCTGGTATTATGTCTTATTGTGCAGCTGCTGAAGAAGGAGCTACTGTATTTGGTATTGAAACAACAGCTAAATTAGGTGGTCAATCAGCAACTACAACTGGACCTATGGTAATTGATTCTAAATCACCAGCTTTTGAAGGAGTGACATTCGCTAATCCTGATGAAGTATATCAAGTATGGCTTGACTATGTAGAAAGTGATGAAAAGGCTGATATTATTCATGAAGCAGTTTACAATAGTGGCAAATACTTAGATTACTATATTGAAAACTTTGGATTAGATTTTGCAGGTATGATTCTAAGTTTTGTTCGCCCTCAATGGTCTCAATTCTGGACAATGTATGTTGGTGAAAATAATACTAGTAATATTTTTGGTCCTAATAAAACTTATCAATATAATCGTTCAATGGATTTAGCTGTTGCTATGAATGAAAAGAATGATTATAAATTAGAATTAACAGCTGAAGAGTTAATTTACGATAATAATGAAATTGTTGGGGTAAAAGCTACTTATTATGATGGAACTACATATGAAATATATGGTGATACTGTAATTCTTGCTACTGGCGGATATATTGGTAATGAAGAAATGGTATTAGAAAATTGGGGTGTTATGCCTAATACAGTATCTTCTTTAGTTAATGATGGAACTGGTATTGAAATGGGATTATCTGCTGGTGGTACTACATATATGATGGGAGTTGACCCAATGATTCATATTTTACAAGTTCCAAATTTAATTAAAAATGATGATTTAACTGCTAATCAAAAAGCAATTCTTTCAGCTTTAGCTTTAGTAAAAGGAGAAAAAGCAGTAACAATCAATGGGACTCCATTAGATCCTACATGGGTAGAAGCACAAATTCCAGGCTATAAATACTATAATATTTATAGTGAAGAACAAATTAATTCATATAAGAATACTGGATTAACTGAAAATTTCGCATATGCTACATCAATGTTTATGTCGCAAGGTGGCAGCTTTGAAGTAGGTAAACCAATTAGTGATATGGATACGATTTTAGAAGTAGGTATGAATTACAATAATGTTCTACATGCTGATTCAATTAGTGAACTTGCGAAACAAATTGGTTGTGAAGAAGCAACATTAAGAGAAACATTAGGTGATAACGATACAAGCTATTATGCAGTTGCTGTAAGTGGCTATACTTATGGTAGTGTAGGTGGTTTAGATGTTGACATTAACATGAATGTTTTACGTGAAGATGGTACTGCAATTAGTAATTTATATGCTGTAGGGACTGATTCAATGGGTGTTGAAAACATTGAAGGTAAGCCTTATACTCCTTGGGGAGGACAAGCTCACGCTTGGATTTTCACTTCAGGATATTTAGGAGGTAAAGCAGCAGCGAAAAATGGAATGGCTAAATAGGCTATAAAATAAGCTCATTTATATATTATAAAAACGATTCAACTTGTGATGTGTACCCAGAATCCTGGATACGTTGAATTTTAGCTTTAAGCTTAGCACATGGATGCTAACCTGTATTGAACAGGTGGCATCCATTTTGTTTTTATTTGTATTCTTGCGAGTTAATCATCACGTTTCTTTTTTAGAGGCATCAAATATGTTACTATATTTCCCCGCTCATTATGCTTTAAATATAAAAATCCAAATACAGCAAAGACTCCGGCACCAATGAAATTTACGAATAAATCTTGCATAGTATCAATAAGTCCAATATCTAAGTATCCTTGTATAGGTAATAAATTACCATTCACACTAACACTATCAATATTTTTAATTACGCTCATTGATCCATCCGTTGAGAGTGCAACAGTACGTATTGTATTAACTACAGCGTCTTTCTGGCAATCTGTTCCCAAAATCATATCTAAAGTAAATTCAAGAAATTCCCAAATAATGCCGATAGTCATAGAAAAGCAAAATGATACCATTACAAGAAATATTGGGGATAAATCGAATTCTAATTTCTCATTTTCATTTAATAAATGAACTAAAGAAAAACCAATGGCAGCAGCTAGAAAGCCGTTGATTGTGTGCAACATCTTATCCCAATAAGGTACGGTGACATAGTAATTGTTGATTTCACCTAATATTTCAGCAGAAAATATAAAGATATATATAATAATTTCTAATTCTTTAGGAATATCAATTTTAAAGGTCATTTGCACGATACTAGGAATAATAAATAGGATAAGTGTTAATACACACATAAATACATTTTCATAGTTTTTGTTTAGAAACTGTAATATCGCAACGACAATCACTAATGCGCGTAATATAGTATAAACAATAAAGGAACTTTTGTTTTCTCTTAATTCAAAAGCTATGGCATTTACTAATTTATTTTTATATGTTTTTCTCATAATTAATCACCTACAAATTTTATAATAGCTTCAGCATCTTTATATCCCTTTGAGTACAATAAATCTAATTGATTGTGATCTTTAGTAAAGGTATTTAGATTTACTTCATCAGGAGCTATAATTAGTATCTTTCCTGCTTTTTCTAATTTAATTGCTTCTTCTAAGGAGGTATTGTATATATAGCTTCTATTGCCTAGCATTTCAGCTGCTCTAGGATACTTGTTAGCGATTAATTTAGAAAGCTTTTGATCCTTCTTGGCATCTCTACGATAGTTTTTAGGTCTTGTGAGAATGACGATTACTTTGTCGCAGCCTTTGTCGAATGCTCTTTGAAAAGGAATTGGATCACTTATTCCTCCATCATAGAAAGGTTGACCGTGTATTTCATATGGCTTACAAGCTACTGGTACACAGCTAGATGCTTTTAAGAAGTGATAGTTATCTCTAAGCATTTTATCCTTTGGGAAATAGACTGTATTACCAGTAATGGCATTACAAGCAACTATTTCTAAATCAATTGGATTATTAATGAAGGTATCATAATCAACAGGATATTCGCCATCTGAATTACTTAATGTTGAATAAATATAGTCTAAATTAACGAATGACCCATGCTTAATAAATTCACCAATACTCATATATTCTTTTCTAAAGGCATAATTATTATAGAAGCAATAATTTCTTCGCTTTTGTTTAGCTATATAGGAAACACCGTTAGCACTACCTGCAGATACACCAATAAAATAATCTACAGTTATATTATTATCTAAGCAAAAATCTAATACACCAGCACCATAAATATCGCGGTTTCCACCACCAACATCAACAATTCCTATCATAATAGACTCCTCTCTAGGTTTTCTTGTTCTTTTATGCGTGTTGCTTCCTTAACTAATTCATAAATAATAGAGGTAGTAGGTACAGCAAAAAACATCCCTAAAGGGCCTAATATGTTTCCACCAATAATAATTGATGAAAACACCCATATAGGTGGAAGCTTGATTTTACTACCGACTACCTTAGGGTATATGATATTACCTTCTATTTGTTGAAGAATAAGGATATAAATCATGAACACTAATGCTTTAAAAGGATCAACTGCAAGGATAACGATAAACCCTACTAATTCACCAGCAACAGCACCGAAATAAGGTACTAATGCTGTAACACCGATAAATACACCAACCATAAATGGATATGGAATTCGCAGGATTGCCATTCCGATGCCACATAATGAACCTAATATAATAGCCTCAGTAACTTGACTTACTATAAATTGATTAAATGTATTTATAGAAATGGTAGAAATGTGTAGAATTATCTTATTGGTTTTATTTGGTAGCCAGGCATTCATTAAGCGTTTTACTTGTGATGCAAGTATTTCCTTATTGCCAAGTAAATAGATAGAAAATACTAGTCCTATACAAAAAGTAACTACTATATTTGCAGTATCTTTAAATATAAACAAAAGCTTACTTACTAGTTCTCTACTATAGAATTGAATCCATGATTCTAATTTAGCTTGAAGGGAAACTAAATCAATACCGAGACTCTTAAAAAGTACTAGTATTTCAGAGTCTGCATAGTTAGGGTTTGTTAATTCATTTAAAGTATTAACTAGAATTTCAATAATTACTTTAGTAGCATGGTAAAGCTCTGGTAATACAATGGCAACTATAACTATTAATAGACCTATTGTACATAGTAACGAAAGGATAATAGATAATGCACGCTTGATATCTTTATTGTGCTTTTTATAATACTGTTTTTCTATTAAAGTCATAGGGATATTCAGCATAATCGCAATCATACCACCTAAAATAAAAGGACTAAATTTACTAATAATCCATGACAGTATATTTCCAATTACATCAAGATTAGTGAAAGCAATATATAGAACAATACAAGAAAATATGATTTTTGTGATTATTTTAGATAATTCATTTAGATTTATGTTATTCAACAAGGTTATCACCTTCTTTCGATATAATATTCAAAAAACTACATCGAAATGTAGTTTTTATTTGTGACTATCTTTCCATAAGCGTTCTGCAGTAGGAACCCAATTTTCTGCATATAAAGAGCATTTACTACATAAATGATCTACTGATTCTAATGATTGTAAGTCAGTTGAATGAGCATTAGTTTTATGTACTATTTCGCGTAATTTCTCAGGGTTTTCAAGCATTGGACAAGGTCTTAGATGGTTACAATTAAATGGTTGTCCTTCTTTATATGCCATGAATAATGGTGATTTAAATGCTTCTAATAATGATTTTTGGCGGATATTTGAATCTGAGTAATGAATAAATACACAGGGTTCTACATCGCCATTAGGATTAATGTGTAGGTAGTTTCTTCCACCAGCAATACATCCTCCAACGTATTCACCATCATTTTGGAAATCAATTGTGAATAATGGTTTAGTAGTACGATAGCTTCTAATACGGTGGTAAAGCATTTCACGTTGCTCAGGGCTAGGTAATAAGTCAACAATTGCATCATTACCTACTGGCATATAATGGAAGAACCAAGCGAATTTTGCCCCGAAGTCAATTAATGAATCAATGAATTCTTCACTAGAAATAGAATCTGCATTAAATGATGTGTAACAACAAGAAACACCAAATGGTAGTTTATTTTCTCTTAGAATTGACATAGCGTTTAATACCTTTTGATAAGTTCCTGTTCCTCTTCTGCTATCAGTTGCTTGTTCATTACCTTCAATACTAATAGCTGGTACAAAGTTCTTAACCTTCAACATTTCCTTCGCAAATGCATCATCAATTAATGTACCGTTGGTAAATGATAGGAATACACAATCTGGGTGTCTTCTACAAATCTCAAGTAAATCATTCTTGCGAACCATTGGTTCCCCACCAGTGTAAATATACATATATACACCCATATCTTTACCTTGCTTGATGATATCATCAATTTCATCAATAGTAAGGTTTAATCTATTACCATATTCACTAGCCCAGCAACCTGTACATTTTAGGTTACAAGCACTAGTAGGATCTAATAGGATAGCCCAAGGTACATTACAGTGATGCTCTTTCATAATCTTCTCACGCTTCTTAGCACTTAGTACCATTGTGTTAACAATGAAGTTCTCAAATAAAGTCTTACGTACTTCACTATCAATATCAGTAAATAAGCTATAAACTAGCTTAGACCAGTTACTATTAGGGTCTGCTAATACACTTTTCGCAGCATTTATTTGCCCTGAAATAGTATTATCTTTATCTGCCTTTTCTAACCATTCGATGATTTTACCTATATTCTTTTCAGGGTCTTTTTCAACATATTGTAAAGCTCCTTTAATACCTAAAGTTATTGCCATTTCTTTAATTGATTCCATAATAATCTCCTTCTACTAATAATTAATTTTCTTTATGACTTGGATTGCCAAGCACTTCATTCCAACATGCACAGCTATCACTGAGCTGAAATCAGCTATATGAATATCGTTATCTTGCATACCAAAAGAAATAAGTTGTGATTTTATATATTCCGCAGTTTCTTTGTCATCACTATGTATTACATAAATATCATAATCTCCTGGTGATACTCTCTTTACAGTTTCCTCGATTAGTACAGCTTTAGCTTTCTTTTCTGTTCTAACCTTATTTAAAACATCAATTCTACCAGCAGTAGTGTGGTTCATTTCTAAAATAGGGAAAATCTTCAGCATATTCGCAAATGCTGCAGCAGCAGGTGTCAAACGACCACCTTTCTTTAAGTGGTTGATATCTTTAGCTAGAATAACAGAATTTGAATTCTTTATTTGTTCTTCAACCATTTCTACAATAGTTTCTCGATTATATCCTTTATTTACTAAATCAATAACCTCTTTAACTACATGATTTTGAATTTGACATGTCGTATATGTATCAATAATAGAAATAGGAATATTTAATTCATTTGCTACTGATTGAATATTTGTTGCTGTAGAAGAAATACCAGAAGTCAAGGGTATTGCGATGATACTGTCATATCCTTTTTCTTTGATTAATTCTAGTGTGTCACTAATCGCATAGTAACTAGGAAGTGATGTTTTTAATTCTTTATTTTGGTATAGCTTTTCATAAATATCATTAGTGTTAATATCTACTAAATCTTCATAACTAATTGTTTTCTCGTTCTCAGTTTCAATAATTTGTAATGGGAGAACCCATATACCAAGCTGTTCACCAACACTTGGGGAAATGAAACTTCCTGTATCTGTTAAGATAGCAATCTTCTCTTTTGGGTTCATAAACGCCTCCTCGGATAATATTGTAAATATTAGTCATTTTATTTGACATGCACAAAAAGGGGATGTTGTCGTTTTAGTAGACATTTCAGGGAAAATGTATAAAAAAACGTAGAATGAATTTCTACGTTTAATTACTATTTAGAATTACTTCTTTAACACTTTTTGAGAAAAGAGTTTTAAATAAATCATATATTTCTATATAAGTTTTAGTCGAATCATTTTGGAGCCAATTTTTAATCACAAATACGAAGACTTTGGAATATACTTTAGTTAATAAATCAATCTCAATGTCAAGCTTATTAATCTCTATATTTTGTTTTTTTATATGGCGATTGAATAATACTGTAAAGACATTTTCTAATATACCATCAAAGCCATTTTGCCCTTCAACAGCAAAGCATTTTATAAAGAATTTTTTATCATCCTCAATATTTTTCAAGATATCCTTTAATAACTGTGGAGATTCTTGGCTCGTTAAATTAGTTGTATTGTTGTTTATTAAGATGGTAGTAACTAAGTATTCTAAGGCTTCATATTTATCAAAAAAGTGATTATAAAATGTACCACGAATTACCCCTGCTTTTGTAGTGATTTGCTTGATTGTGATTTTCTCAAAAGTATTATTCTGCATTAAAACATATAAGCTTTGTGCCAACAAATCTTTCATACTTATTTTTGTATATTGTTCCATAAAAGTATACCTCTATGAAAAGAAATAAATGTATAATTGATAATTAGCAATTATAAAATAAATTAGAGCCCCACAAAACCCAATGCTTTTTTGATATGCTGCACCTTGATAATACCCAACTAATAAAGCAATAAAGACTGCTATAAAAGTAACTATGAACATTAAAAGAATCAGTTTATGGTATTCAAAATTGAAACTTGATAGACTTATACCCATCGAGAAAACATCAAAGCTACTTAGTAAAGCAAATCGTAAAGATACTTTATAATTAAAGTTAGCATTGTATTTTTCAATGAAATTAGGCTTTTTTAAGGTTGAATAAATAATCGAAAAGCAAATTATGAAAAGCGTCATAGATGATACAAATTTGTGTAAAAGCTCTAATCCATTAGAGAATATTGAATCACCTAGATTTAATCCTAGAGAAAACATTAAGGAGCTTGTTACGCCAAATATTAAACTGTGTGTAAAAACATCACGTAGACATAGATTTCTAGTAGTTGCTCCTGCTTCTAACATATAAATAAAAGAGTCCACAGTAATCGCAATTATCAGTAATAGTATTCGAATCATCTTTTCACTTCCAATCTACTATTACTAATCATAAATAATAAAATATCCTTTTACAATCTTCCAGTCCAAAATTTAAACATTTACCTAAAATTGTATTCTATTTAAATTATAAACTTCAATATACCTAATACTAATAAATGTACTGGATAGAAAAGATAATAAATATATTTGAGTGTTTTACTGTAATATCCTTGTTTACCTCTGTATAACCATATTGGGATAAGGGCTAATAATGCGAATGATTGGCGTACAAGATAGAAGGTATGTTGTAGATAATGTAGTTCATATGTATATCCACCCAGTATTTCAGTGTTGATATACCATAGGCAGGCAAGTTGACCAATATAACTCC
>JAFXJJ010000074.1 GCA_017532345.1 Erysipelotrichales bacterium | reverse complement strand
TGAGCCAGGATCAAACTCTCCATTTGATATTGACTCTAGTTTTTCACTAGCTTCTTTCTTGTTTTTCCGAAATCTTTTTTCGATTTCTTTTTTTGAATTGACGTTGTTTCTGTTTAGTTTTCAAAGATCAAAGTTTTCTCTCGCTCGATGCATTTCATCAAGCGCTCGTTTATAATACCATCCCACCTCCCTTATGTCAATACCTTTTTTATTATTTTTTATAATTTATTTCTTAATTACAGTTTGTATACGGTTTCATTTTGATACTTTGCAGTTTTATTGGCTTTTCCTATTATCTAGAAAATAAAACAAGTTGCATTACACAACTTGTTTCTAACTAACGTTTACATTTTTCAACTAATTTATCCGCAATACTTTGGTCTAAATATACTTTGAAAGTGGTTTCTAATGTATTTCTAATCATAAGTTTGAATTCAACGCAAACGATTACATCATCATCTAAGTCGAAGTATTGTTGTAATCCACTGCGTTCTTTTACTACATATGACTCAGGTGTTGAAATATCGACAACTGTATCAAAGAATTGAGATAATGCTGTAGCAGATGACCCCATCATTTGATTCATAATTTCACATGCTGCACTTGAACTCATTTCATCAAACTCATCAATTTCCATTTCCATGCCCATCATTGTTCCCATAATTACAGACATATCTTTTTTCTTTAATGAGAATAAATTCATTCCGTCTACACCTTTTGTGAAGCGAATTTTAACAAGCATACAATCATCTTCTGGACTATTAGATAATTCCTCACGATTAATTACTGTAACATTAGGTGTTGTTATATAACAAGTTTTCATTAGTAGGATAGCTAAGGCGTTAGCACCAGCTCCCATGCTAATATTCATGACTTCTCCGATTATATCTTTATCTTGATCTTTCATTATAATCATCCCTTCGTTTCCCTATTTGTTTTATTATAACGCAAATATTCCTAATTGTCTTCAACAAATTCTTATTTTCTTAAATTTTGATTCAATTGTACTTTTATATTATCTTCATCTTTTTTACTTCTTATTATTTTCGCTGGATTTCCATACACTACTGAGCTTTCTTCAACATCTTTTGTAACAATCGAACCAGCACCTACAATGCTTCCTCTACCGATTTTCACGCCTTCAAAAACCACCGAATTTGCCCCGATAAACACATTATCTTCAATAATTACATTTTCACTACTAATCGGTTCCATAATTCCCGCGATTACGACTCCCGCCGAAATATGGCAGTTATCTCCTATTACTGCTCCACTACCAACTACTGCATTCATATCTATCATGGTATTTTCACCAATTCTAGCACCAACATTAACCACCGCTCCCATTAATACTATGCACGTATCAGATAATATTGCACCTTCACGTACCACGGCACCAAATTCTACCCGAGCTTTTGTTTTACGCAAATCTTCAAGACTATATCGACTATTAATTGCTAGGGTCTCTAAATATATTAATTCTATATCATTTTGATATTGCGAATACAATTTGTTCCATTCCTCTAGTTCATCTACTACAACATATCCACTAGCCTCACAACCAGCTGCAAATTTAAACATTCGTGCAAATTTATCTTTACATTTTATATACGCTCTAACAGGGGAAACTATTCTATTCATATAGATAATCTCCTTCAGCTAAAAAATTAGCACCACCAACCAAACTAATGTAATCATCATTCCTCTTGAATGTAAGGAACTCACCATTTTTAAAAAATACCTTACCTTTATCTTCAATACATCCAATATCATTCAGCACCTTAAAACAAGCAAGTGCACCACTACCACACGCTAAAGTAAGACCACATCCACGTTCGTATGTTTTACAAATATGCCTATCACTGCATTCTATAATATCTACATTTATTCCTTCTAAAAACATTTTTGAATTATTTAAATACTTCCCAATCTTTTCAAGCTTTTCATCATTTACATATTTATCACTTAGCAAAACGATGTGGGGAACTCCCGAATCAACTACCCAACTTTTGAAGACAGCTCCATCGATTTCTATCTCACTACATTGTTTTTCACTATATATAGGAATTGTCATTTTCACTTCTACTTCAAATGGTTTAGCTTTATTTATTTGATACTCGTAACAACTTTGATTTGCCTTTATCGTACCATTTATTATTCCTTTACTTCTAAATCGATGTAACGCAAAGCACCTCAACCCATTACCACATATACTTGCACTACTTCCATCACAATTAAAGTATAGAAATTCATCAATATCATTGGCAATTACACCATCCGCACCTATTCCATAGTGCTTATCGCACATTCTTTTTATTATTTCTTGCTGACAATAAGCCTTTGGTATAAACAGAAAGTCATTTCCACTAGCTTCATACTTCCAAAAATGAATTCTCACAAAATCACCCATTACACCATATGAAAATACGTATAAATTCAATCCTACTTTATATAATTTAGTAAAAGAGGTGATATTATCAATACATTATTCAACGATTATTCAAAGCTTCACCAAATTCCAGAAATAGGACATGAATTACCATTAACCAAAGCCTATTTACTTAATCAATTAAAGAAAACTGCTGCTACTATTTATGAAATTGAGAAAAGTAGTATTGTTGCGATATTCAATTTTAACGCAAATGATTACATCGCATTCCGTTCAGAGATGGATGGTTTACTTATTACTGAAAATTCAAATCATCACGTTCGATCAACATTAACTAACTCGATGCACGCCTGTGGTCATGATGCGCATATGACTATTCTACTTCAGCTTGCATATCACTTATCAGATCTATGTCATTTGAAACATAATGTTATCTTGATATTTGAAGAAGCTGAAGAAAACGATGGAAATACAACTAACATTATTAAATTTTTAAAGAAACAAAATTATAATATCACTCACTTTTTCTGTATGCATTTATGGCCTAATTTAGATTATGGAATACTACATTCAAATCCTAAAACATTAATGGCAGAATCCCATGAAGTAACAATAAAAATTCAAGGAGAATCATCACATATAAGTAATAACTCGCTTGAGTATGACGCACTACTTGCAGGTACTGAAATAGTCAACAAAATTGTTGATCATATTCAATATATCATGCCTAACAACACTCGCTATCGTTTCGGATACTTGCAAAGTGGTCATGCATGCAACATAGTTAGCGATAACACCATAATAAAGGGGAGTTGCAGAACTTTAGATTCTAATGAATTAAAAAAGCTACAAAAACAAATTACATTTTTGTGTGAAAATATTGATTTGAAATATCATACCTCAACAACCATCTCATATTCAAAAGGATACCATTCAGTAACTAATTCTCCACAAATCTTCAAAAAATTATCAGCTCGGCTTCCGATAAAAACAATCACACCATTATTCACTTGCGAAAGTGCAGGGGAATATTTAAAACATTACAAAGGTTGTTACTTACTATTAGGAATGGGACCCTCAGCTCCACTACATTCTCCTGATTTTGAAGTTAACGAAGATTTATTAGAAATTGGATTTAATTACTATTTAGATTTACTTTCAATATAGCTTTGCAGTCTTTTCATCCCTTCAATTAGTTCATCCCATGAACTTGAAAATGAAACTCTAACAATGCGTTCATCACCAAAAGAAACACCTGGCACACACGCTATATTAGCCAATTCCATTAACTCGTCAACATATTCAGTCGATGTCATACCGCAAGGTACAAAAAGGCACACATAAAATGCTCCTTCTGGTCTAATATACTTCAAATTCATTTCATTAAGTTTAGCTAAGACATAATTTCTCTTATTTTCATAGTCCTCCCTTATATTCACATTATCTTCATTAATCGCTTCAATAAACGCACTATTAAAAACAGAAGGTATACATGATACACACATTTGATGTACTTTAATTAATTGCTGCATAATACTTTTATCTGCGAGCACATAACCTAAGCGAAAGCCAGTCATGGAATGTGACTTAGACATTGATTTAACAATTATCAATTTATCTCTAATAGGTAGTAACTTCTCATACTCGATTTTTAAATTATCATATATGAGTTCATCATAAGTTGCATCTACTATTAAATAAATATTATTCTGTTGTACTATTCTAACTATTTTCTCCATATCTTCTGAATATATTAACCCAGTTGGATTGCTTGGAATATTGAGTATTATAGCTAGCGTAGTTGCTGATATATTCCTTTCTAATTCCTCCGTTTTAATTCCATTAAGCGCATCCACTTCTATTATCTTTCCACCATTTTGTAACACTACATTTTTATATAAACTATAATACGGTTTAAATATTATCACTTCATCACCGATATTAAGCAATGCCGTAAGTGTTACATATATACCTTCAGTAGCACCTACTGTTAATAGCACTTCTTTTTCCGAGAAATTCAACACATGCTCTTTTTCACTTACTAATTTACGCACTTCTTCATTTCCTTGTGTAGTTTCATAATGTGTATGATTATTAATTAAGTCTTTAATTACCCCATATTTAATCTGGCTACTAGTATTAATGCATGTATCACCTATCGTGAAATCCAATAATCCTCGCGATTTTGCATATTCTCTATATTTTCGAATTCCACTTTCCTCCACTAAATTTAATCGTTCATTATATCTCATTATCTCACCATAACTATTATATGAAAAAAAGATATCAGTTACGATATCTTTTTTATTTATTAATAAATTGTTTTCTTAATTCACGATAAACAAGTAACTCTCTAATACTTCTTTCATCCCAAGTTAAAAAATCTAAGATTGCATCTTTTAATTCATGAAATAGCTCCTCGTCATTCATAACAGGATAATCATTCATATTTAGTGGTTCATCAATACCTGGCATATAAAATGTATTATCTATTATTCTAGCAAGTGAACAGTTTAATGCTTTCGCGATTGCTTCCAAACACTTTACATTAGGTATTGTTTTATTATTTTCTATGTCTGATATATACGAAGCAGCATATCCTGATTTTTCAGCCAATTCTAATGATTTCATATTCCTAATTTTACGAATTTCTCTAATATTATCACCTATCATAACTAGTACCTCTGTTTCTATACCTATACTATTATTATAATATTATCCATCGAATTATCAAGAAAATTTAGTTATTACTGAAAAAAAGATGTGTTTCCACATCTTTTTTAATATTTTTATTTAGTTTTTATTTTTTGATATTGTAGAAGCAATCTTTACCTGGGTATTGAGCGATATCACCTAATTCATCTTCAATACGGATTAATTGGTTATATTTAGCCATACGGTCAGTTCTGCTCATAGAACCAGTCTTGATTTGACCAGCGTTGAAACCTACAGCGATGTCAGCGATTGTAGTATCTTCTGTTTCACCAGATCTGTGAGAAACTACTGCAGTGTAACCAGCTTCTTTAGCCATTTCCATAGCATCGAATGTTTCAGTTAATGAACCAACTTGGTTAACTTTGATTAAGATAGCGTTAGCGATACCTTTTTCGATACCTTCTTTTAAGATTGAAGGGTTAGTTACGAATAAGTCGTCACCTACTAATTGGATCTTATCGCCTAAACGATCAGTTAATTTCTTCCAACCAGCCCAGTCTCTTTCACCTAAACCGTCTTCGATAGATACGATTGGATATTTTTCAACCCATTCAGCATACATTTCGATCATTTCATCAGTAGTCTTGATACCTTGACCTGATTTTTCTAATTCATAGTTACCTGTTTCAGTATTATAGAATTCAGAAGCAGCAACGTCCATAGCGATGCAGATATCTTTACCTGGAACATAACCAGCAGCTTCGATAGCAGCAACGATTAATTTTAATGGTTCTTCGTTACCTTCTACACATGAAGGAGCAAATCCACCTTCATCACCAACGTTAGTATTGTAACCTTTTGATTTTAATACTTTACGTAAGTTGTGGAATGTTTCAGCACCCATACGGATAGATTCTTTGATTGATTTAGCACCAACTGGCATAATCATGTATTCTTGGAAGTCTACAGTTGAGTCAGCATGTGAACCACCGTTAACAACGTTCATCATAGGAACTGGTAATTTTTTACCGTTGAATCCACCTAAATATTTGTATAATGGCATATCATAGTAATCAGCAGCTGCACGAGCACAAGCCATTGAAACACCTAAGATAGCATTAGCACCGAATTTAGATTTGTCTTTAGTACCATCTAATTCGATCATAGTCTTATCGATTAAGTTTTGATCACGGCAATCTAAACCAACGATTTCATCAGCAAGAATGTTGTTTACATTGTCAACAGCTTTAAGAACACCTTTACCTAAGAAACGTGATTTATCTCCATCACGAAGTTCTAAAGCTTCTCTTTCACCAGTAGAAGCACCAGAAGGTACGATTGCACGACCGAAAGCACCAGAATCAGTACGTACTTCAACTTCTACAGTTGGATTTCCACGAGAGTCCATGACTTCGCGAGCATAAACATCAGTAATAATTGGCATAAATTATAGCCCTCCTTGTTATTTTTTCCACAACTATTATACCCCATAATTCTTAATAAATAAAGAGTATTTCAAGCTTTCATATCATTTTTTTAACTTAAATCTAAAGTAAACGTTTACAAATCTTCGTCTTCATCATACAAATAGTCATTAACATCGAAATCGTCATCTTCCTCGACTATTTCTTCTACTTCAACATAGACCTCTTGTTCGTCTGTATCTTGAATTAATAACTCATCCACTAAATCACTTAAGCTGTCAATTTCCGTAACATTCTTCACATCTAAATAGTTATCATCATTCTTAATATTTAACCAGTAACACTTCATACCTAAATCACTAGCAGGTGCCATATCCTTTAACAAACTATCTCCCACCATTACACATTCTTCACCATGAACATTCATTAATCTAAGTGCATATTCAAATATCTCACGCTTAGGCTTCGCAATACGAACATCATAGCTAAAGATTAATTCATCAAAAAGTCCATCAATACCAGCTTCTTCTAAGCATTCTTCATTCACTTCTTTAAAATATGGCGTATTACTAATAATAGCCAATTTATAACCATTATCCTTTAATGTTTTTAAAGTATCGTATAGATTTTTTTCTTTCTCAATATTTTCTAAGAATGGTCTAAAATACACACGAAGTGCATTGATACATTCAGGATATGATAGATAAGCATTGTATTTTGAAAGATAATTATTTAATAATTCATCAATCGGATATTCTTCCTTCGTAGTATTACGCTTACTCATCAGTTCATACCATGGATTCAAGAATTCTTCACGTAAATTCGTCTCATTAACGTCCGGGAACCGCTCTTGTAGGAAACTAAGAAGATATAATTCACCTAGTCGCTCCTTTTCTTTATCATTTCCTTTTTTATGAAATGAAATCAATGTATTTCCCATGTCGAAGAATATAACCTTTTTCTCAGCTAGTTTATTCCACATTCTTATAGCCTCCTAATGTCTTATCGTATAATCTACGACTATTGGCATAAATATGTAGCTCTTTCTTTAATAACCAATAATCATCTAAAATGTGTGATAATGTATATCGTAGTTCTTTAGCTTTTTCTATTTCTTGCTCACTACATCCAATACCTTCATTGAAATCATATATACATGAAGAACTATGTACAACTTCATTTCGCCAATCATACACTAAATTGGAATCACCATAAGTAAATGTCTTATCCTCAAAATAGAACACAGCATCTTTACCTCTAAAATCAATTCTAACACTAGTACTTCTAATATCAGCATCGTGTCTGACGAATTCTTTATACACATAAGTAGCCACATCTTCATCAACACCAACGATATTTTCATTTAATGATGGATAAATATCATATCGATTCACTTGATATGAACTCCATGTACCATTATCAATCATCATCGTATAATATAACTCTAAATCAAATAAATTAATCTCTAATTCATCTAAAATAGGTTCTATATACTTTTTATAACTATCAGTTATCTTCACTTTGTCACTATCATAGCAGTTTGTAGATATGCCAGCATATTTATTGTATGTGCATTCACCATCAGCATACGTATATAGATGATACGAAAGATCTGGACTATATTGATAATATATATCTTCATCATATGGAGATAATGTAACAGTACGTTGCTTCAAATTGAAGGCCACTTTCCCAAAATCAAAGCTTTTAACATAGTATCCACTTTGACTAGTATAGCCATTTTCAATCAGCGTTTGGTAAACATTTATCGCATCATCAGCCAATAGTTTTTCACCCATATCAATTTGACTATACCCGATTACCGCATGATTTACATATAAGAAATCATCACGCTTTAATCCCACTCTTACAAGCTCCTCGTCTAATAAAGTATCAATATATGTACCATTAGAAGATACAATCGATGTATTATAGTTCTCATTTGTATATGCATTAACAATCGCAAATTCATTTAAATTAGTTAAGAAAACATAATAAAAACTAGCATCATCTAATTCTACTAGACGAATGAACATTCCGTTATATTTCTCATAATCATTATTTAATAAAACATTATCAACATTCACATTAACAACCTTTGTTTCTGCATTTTCAGTTGATGGTTCAGGTACCTCATCTTGTGGAGTAGATGGAGTGCATCCGAATAGTAATGCACATGTCAATAACATTAGTATTCCCTTTTTCATTTAACATCACTTCCTAAAAAAGAGTATAGCAAATATTCCTATAAAATTAAAGGATTGTACTCAGTGAATTTCTGTGCTTAGCTTCAAAATCACTTAAGATAGTGGCAACATTTGATTAAATAGTAAATCATCAATTATTTTATGAAATACAGAAGTTTCTTGTACCTTGATTATCGTACAAAACTTGATACCCGCATCTTTACTAGATGCCCCACATAAATATATTTCTTCTGTTGGCAATTTATAGTCTAATACAATTAATCTATCATGCGTTTTATTGTTAGTTTTCTTGATCTCAACTAGTGGATACTCCTTATTGAAATTATCGAGTTCAATTTTCCTTAGTTTTTGATGCCCACTTCCTTTATTGTCACTAAAGATAAGCACATCGACCCCTACATTTTTATGCTTCAAATAACTTAGTGTATCGATATTTATGTAGTCATCTAAAATATATATGCTTTTCTTAGCTTTCCTATAGATTGAGACATAAGTTTCATTAGCTTCGAACTTTTGATTGTCTATAAATACATATTCTTTAACATTTTCTTCATTTATAAAATTATTCATCATTGCATTTAGTTGATTACTTAATGCACCAATTCCCATATCATGATTGTCTATTCGAAGTGATAACCTCTCATATTCTGAGTGAGTTAACAATCGATTATTACTTATTATAAAATGACGTATTTCTTTAAACGCTCGAATAATTGTTAGTGTTTGTTTAGTTGCTAGTTCACCTTTCAATACAGTCGCTAGCATATAAATACCTTGCTCTGTAAAAAAGTATGATAAACTTCGAGATTTTGAATTAATATTTGCGGTGACATTTGGGCACCGCAAATCATCAATTTCTTTCTGCGTTAATTGAAACATCATATCTTCTGGGGACTTTTTACTATTTCTTTTTACTTGTCTATTTAGGTTTTTCGTTTCATATCCGTATAATTTTGCCAAGTCACTATCTAACATAACTTGTTGACCTCTAACAATATAAATCATATCCTGAATATTTTTCTCTGCAGTATTAATAATATCATCTACCATATGACTATCTCCTTTCTAAAACTTTTTTATGCCCCTTCATATTACTATTAGCATAAAAAAGTAAAATGTCCCTAAAAAGCAAAAAAAGAAGTTCTCTTTCAAGAACCTCTTACTTACTATGTATTTAATTAGTCAATTGCGTTGATGATAGAAATGAATGAATCAGCTTTTAAGCTAGCTCCACCAATTAAAGCACCATCAATGTGTTCCATAGCCATGTATTCTTTGATATTTTCAGGTTTAACTGATCCACCATATTGAATACGTACTTGTTCAGCAGTTTCTTTACCAAACATTTTTTCAACTTCACTACGAACAATACCACAAGTATCGTTAGCGATTTCTTTAGTAGCACTCTTACCTGTTCCAATAGCCCAGATAGGTTCATAAGCAATAACTACATTAGCAGTACATTTTTCGCATAAACCTTGAAGTGCAGCGTTTACTTGACGACGTACAACTTCCTCAGTCTTACCAGCTTCAAATTCTTCTAATGTTTCACCACAACAAATGATTGGAGTGATACCTGAATGGATTAATTTAACTGCTTTCTTATTAACTGTTTCATCAGTGTCACCGAACATTTGACGACGTTCAGAGTGACCAATAATGCAGTATTTTGTACCAATTTCTTGTAACATTGGAACACTTACTTCACCAGTAAATGCACCATTATCTTCGAAATGGCAGTTTTCTGCAGCGATAATTAAGTTCTTTGCATCTTTAATAGCTTCATTTAAAGCTAAGAAAGAAGTTGCTACACCGAAAGTAGCTTTATCTGTAACATGTGGATCAACCGCAGCAATAAATTCTTTTGCTTCAGTGATTGTTTTATTCATTTTCCAGTTACCAACAATAATAGGTTTTCTCATTTTAAATCTCCTCAAAATTATAGTTCATCAATAGCGTCTACACCTGGTAAACCGTTACCTTCTAAGAATTCAAGAGAAGCACCACCACCAGTAGAAATGTGGCTCATCTTATCAGCATAACCTAATTGGTTAACAGCAGCAGCACTGTCACCACCACCGATAATTGTAGTAGCTTCAGTTTCAGCTAATGCAGCAGCAACAGCTTTAGTACCAGCAGCTAATGTTGGGTTTTCGAATACACCCATTGGTCCATTCCATACAACAGTCTTAGCACTCTTAACTTCATCAGCATATAACTTAGCAGTTTCAGTACCGATATCTAATCCCATCATATCTGCAGGAATTTCACTGCTAGGAACTACCTTAACATCGATTTCGCCATCGATTGGATCAGGGAAGCTTGCAGCGATAGTAGTATCAACTGGTAATAATAATTTCTTACCTAATTTTTCTGCTTTTTCGATCATTTCTTTACAGTAGTCGATTTGTTCCATATCAACTAATGAAGTACCTACTTCTTTACCTTGAGCTTTTAAGAATGTGTATGCCATACCACCACCGATAATTAAAGTATCGCATTTTTCTAATAAGTTAGAAATAACTTTTAATTTATCAGCAACTTTAGCACCACCTAAAATACCTACGAATGGTCTTTCAGGATTTTCAACAGCATCACCTAAGAATTTTAATTCTTTTTCAACTAAGAAACCAACAGCACTTGGTAAGTGTTCAGAAATACCTACTGTTGAAGCATGAGCACGGTGTACAGAACCGAATGCATCACTTACAAATAAATCACCTAAGCTAGCCCAGTATTTAGCTAATTCTGGATCATTCTTAGATTCACCTTTTTCATAACGAGTATTTTGTACTAATACGATTGAACCTTCTGTCATATTCTTAACAGCGTTTTCTAATTCAGCACCACGAGTAACTGATACGAAAGTTACAGGGCAGCTTACATGTTGACTTAAACGTGCTGCAACTGGTTCCATATTATTTTTCTTCTTATCAGCTTCGCACTTTTCAGGGTCTTTATGATCAACTTTACCTAAGTGAGAGAATAATACAACTTTCGCATTATTTTCTAATAAATAGTTAATAGTTGGTAAAGCCTTAACGATACGAGTTTCGTCAGTAATGTTACCACCTTTGATTGGTACGTTGAAGTCTACACGAACAAGGACTGTCTTTCCGCTAACTTCTAAATCTCTTACAGTTTTCTTTGACATTTCAAAATTCCTCCTATTTGAATATATATATTATAACACTGTCACAATTTGAAGTAAATAAGACTATGATAGGAAAATCACATTGAAAGGGCTTTAATTATCGACACTTTTTGATTTTTCAAAGAAAATGATTAATATCTGAACTTGTATACATTTAAATCACTTAAATCTATCTGTTTACTTACAAATTTGAAGCTAAAACGTATCATATATTTGACTATTACTAGCCAAATGTCTACAATAAACAGTATCATGAGGTGATATTATGAAGACAAAAGAGTTAGCATATGCCTTCCAAAAAACGATACCTGTACTACTTGGTTATATCGTACTTGGAATGGCTTTTGGAATATTATTGAATGAGGCAGGGTATGGTGTATTATGGGCATTTGCGATTAGTACATTAGTGTATGCTGGCAGTATGCAATTTGCCTTACTCAGCTTCATTGGTACACCAATATCACTACTATCCACTGGTATTATGACACTATCGATTAATTCTCGGCATATCTTTTATGGATTATCATTTATTGAGGTATTTAAGAAAATGAAGATTAAAGGAATTTATATGATATTCTCGTTAACTGATGAAACCTATCCTCTATTATGTATGGACGATTATCCTGAAGGAGTTAATAAAGAGCAATACATGTTTTATATAGCGTTGTTTAATCATTTGTATTGGATTACTGGTTCGGTAATTGGTAATTTAGTAGGTAACATTGTTCCTTTTGATACCACAGGAATGGACTTTGCGATGACAGCATTATTTGTGGTGATATTCTTAGAACAGTACTTATCGGCAAAATCAAAGCTACCTGCTTATATAGGTATTTCTAGCGGTATTGTTTGTTTACTGATATTTAAAACCGATAGCTTCTTATTACCTGCATTAATTCAAACAGTCCTTATTTTACTTTCATGTAAACAATATATTAGTGAAAGGAGTGAACAATAATGCATGATATTCTTATTGTTAGTGTAGTAGCATTATGTACATTCATCACACGTGCAGCTCCATTTGTATTCTTCGGCAGTAACAAAGAAATATCACCAACCATTAAATATCTAGGTACATACTTGCCTAATGCAGTAATGGCAATATTAATCATTTATTGTTTAAAGAGTGTGAATCTTACTATTCCAGCTACCTTCATTCCACAATTCATTAGTATTGTTGTAGTAGTTATTTTGCACCTGTGGAAGCGTAATACCTTGTTAAGTATCTTAGGTGGTACACTTTGCCACATGGTACTTCTACAATTCATTTTTATCTAAAAGAATAAAATCATTGCATGGCGCAATGATTTTATTTTGCCTTTTCTACTTTATATCGTTTACCTTTGATAGTTGTTCTTTGTAGTTCCTTTAATACTTGTTTACCCTTATTGTTTAAAATCTCAACATAACTAGTATTATCTAATATCGTAATGATTCCTATATCATCACCACTAATACCTTTTAACTCACAAATAGCACCAACAATATCTCCTGCTCTCAATTTATTCTTCTTCCCTGCACCTATGTATATCTTGAAGATATCTTTATTAATCGATACTAGCTTATCTTCCTTTTTCTCAACATCCTCATATAATTCATCTTTAAATTCGTGATTACTAATATCAACTATATCTAATGAAGATAATTCTTCCTCTTTAATTTCAATTGATAGCTTTTCTTCAACATCAGCAATGATATTCATTTCTAAATTAGATGCAAATGAGATTGCGAAACCTTTATTGTCTAGACGACCACTTCTTCCAATACGATGAATATATGTTTCTGCATTAAATGGCATATCATAGTTAATTACATGCGATACATTATCGATATCAATACCTCTAGCTGCTACATCAGTGGCTACTAAAACACGGACTTTACCTTTCTTGAAATCACTCATTACTTCTAAGCGATCCTTTTGTTCCATACCACCATGTAATCTATCTACATTAACATATAATTCATGTAGATAATCACACACTGTATTTACTGTTTCTTGCATCTTACAGAAGATAATCGTAGATTCTACACGATTCTCTAATAATAACTTATATAAATACTCAAGTTTAGCATTTTGTTTGATACCATGAGCATTATATACAATATGCGTAATATTTTGGTTCTTAATATCTTCACTAGTAATCTCTACTTCAGTAGCATCACTAATATATTCTTCAATAACTTCTTTGATACGTTCAGGCATTGTGGCTGAGAATAGTAATGTTTGTGCC
>JAFXJJ010000073.1 GCA_017532345.1 Erysipelotrichales bacterium | reverse complement strand
GATGATAGCAAGATGGACACACCTGTACCCATACCGAACACAGAAGTTAAGCATCTTAGTGGTGACAATAGCTATGCGAGCCATAGTGAAGATAACGAGTTGCCAGGCAGTATAACCTAGTCTTATTGACTAGGTTTTTTTCTGCTTTTAAAGCTTATATGAGTTTTAAAATTAAAAGTCTATACATAATTGTATAGACTTTATTTTAATCTGTTGTTGTTTCACAAGCATTATGCAATGTTAATGTAGTTATTTGATTAATGAAGTACTCAGCATCATTATTAGAAGGATAGTTAACTATCATAATAACTTTATTCTCATCCAATATTAATTCAACCTTATGCTCATCATCTTGTTGTTTCTCATAGATTTTATAAGCAATTCTTGCATAAGAGCTAGTAGAATATTCCATTACTATTTTAATGTCACCTGAAACTAAATCACTATCAGCATAATGTGCTTCTAATTCAGTATATGTAACTAAATCTTCTTCTGCTTCTTCGTAAGCACAAGAGATAGTTTTATTATGCTTTTTGGTAACTTCACTGCAACCAGTTAAAGTGAATAGTATAAATAACGAAATAAATAGCTTTTTCATAGTATCACTCCTTACATTATATTTTAGTTGATTTTACTTGAATAAGCAATTAAATAATGTATAATATTCTTGAACTAAGATATAAGCAGTGGCTACTATCGAAGTTTTATTTGTTACTGATGCAAAGATACATTCGATGCAAAAGGCACATTAATCTATCATGAGATTACTGCGCCTAATGGCGCTTTTTATTTAAGGAGTACGTATGGAAACTAGAGTAGCAATTATTGGTATTATCGTGGAAACATCTGAATCAATCGATCGTTTAAACAGTATTCTTCATGAATATAGTTCATACATCATTGGTAGAATGGGAATTCCCTATCGCGAAAAGCATGTAAATATTATTAGTGTTGCGATTGATGCTCCACAAGATATTATAAATGCCTTATCTGGTAAAATCGGAAGACTTAAAGGTATAAGTGCAAAAGCTGTATATTCTAATATTTCTAGCCAAAATATTGAATCTACAACAAAGTAACAAGACATCAAGTCTTAAGAATACCAGCAAATATAACTTGATGTAAAGAAACTTCACGTAATGTGAAGTTTTATTTTTTTATATAGTGTGTTAAAATTAATATGTTATTTGTAATGAAGGGAGTATCATTATGAGAGTAATAGAAGTAAGTAATGATTTAAAACAAAATGTAAGTAAAGTTATGGTTGGCTGTGATAAAGCAACTGAGTTAGTATTCATGTGTTTATTAACTGATGGACATGTATTATTAGAGGATGTTCCAGGAACAGGGAAAACAATGTTTGCGAAGACATTGGCAAAATGTTTGAATTTAGATTTTAAACGTATTCAATTTACACCAGACTTAATTCCATCTGATTTAATTGGTGTTAATTTCTATAATCAAGCGAAAGGACAATTTGAATTTAAACGTGGTCCTTTATTCTCGCAATTAGTGTTAGCGGATGAAATTAATCGTGCTGCACCAAGAACACAATCTGCATTATTAGAAGCAATGGAAGAAAAACAAATATCTGTAGAAGGGACAACTACACCTTTAAAGAAACCATTCTTCGTAATCGCAACACAAAATCCAGTTGAAAATGCAGGTACATTCCCGCTACCTGAAGCTCAATTAGATAGATTTATGATTAAGATGAGTTTAGGTTATCAAGATAAGAAAGATGAGATTGCTTTATTAAAAACTCATTCAGCACATAATCCAATTGATGAATTAAGTTCTATTATTGATGTAGACACAATTGATACTTTAAAAGATGAAGTAAATAATGTTATGGTAAGTGATGCCATTTATAGTTATGTAGTTGATATTGCCCGTGCAACTAGAGAACATGCTAAGATTAGCTTAGGTGTATCTTCTCGTGGTAGTGTACAAATGATTAAGTGTTTGAAGGCTTATGCAGCTATTCAAGGTCGTGATTATGTCTTACCTGATGACGTGAAATACTTAGTTCCATATGTATTTGGTCATCGTTTGATTATGAACCACTTATCATTTACAGATGAAAATAATGTTTATGGTATTTTAAAAGAAATTATGTTACAGGTACAAGCTCCTACAGAAGATTTCAAGTCTTAGTATGCTTATAATCTCAATAGCAGTTATTCTGCTCATTGTAGTACGATCTTTTTCACGGAGTTTTGAGAAGCATGGAGCTGATAAGGTCGTAGAGAAAATAACAATCAGTAAAAATAGGATAAGAGCTAAAGAATCATTTGAATATGAGTTACAAATTCAAAATGTTAAGCTACTAATTCTTCCTATTATTAATGCCATTATCTCTATACCATATAGCTTTTCATATGAAGTGAATAATAAAAAGGTTGGTAAGAAAGAATTAGTTAATGATATTACGAAAACAATTAAGATAACTACATCATTACTAAGCTATCAACAAGTACGTCAAAAATTTACAGTTACAGCTATGGAGCGTGGTTTCTTTGAGATTAAAACAATGATTTCAGCACAGGACTTCTTAGGACTTAAAAGTATTAGTTTACTTAGTGGACATAGCGATAAAGTAATTGTACATCCAATCGCAATCAATTATCTATTTATGAATTATGATGCGAATTCGATTCAAGGTGAGCAGTTAGTTAGACGTTGGTCTAATCCTGATCCTATTTTCTACTCAGGAGTAAGAGAATACACTGAACGTGATTCGCTTAAGGATATTGATTGGAAGGCTAGCGCTAAGCAAAATACATTACTAGTGAAGAAATATGATACTACTAGTGATGAATCCTTTATGTACTTTGCGATGACTCACCGTAGTAATCGATATGAAAATGATTATCATACATTTGTAGAGGATATGATATCTTCAATTGCATATATGATGGAAGATAATCAAAGAAATAGTATTGCTTATGCTTTTAATACAAACTTAAGTATGCGTAATAATATGAATAAGTTTCATCTTCCAGCGCTTGGTTCACATCATCTAATGGAACAACTTGATACATTAGCCTGCGCTACAATTATTCCAGATTATACACCTGTAAGTTATTTATCAGATAAAATCGATTTAATTGATAAGAAATGTACTTTAATATTCTATTATTATTCATTAGAAGAAGATGATGTACGTTTATTGAATCAATTAATGAAGATGGGATATATGGTTAAAGTGTTAATTCATAGAGAATCAGATGCTCATGTTTTACCACAAATAGAAACATTATTATTTAAAGGTGGTGATTATCATGCATAAGATCAATATGATAATTAGCCAAGTAGTAGATAGCTTATATGAAGCAATTAAATGGAATACATTAATAAATATATGTATGGTTCAATTATTCCTTGGTAATTTAGGTTCTAAACCATTATTAATTAGTGCTATCGTATTAGTTGGTATAAAAATAGTAGAGCCTATTATCAGAAAGAATAAACTATCACTATATATATCTATTGCGCTTGTAAGTGTAGTTGCATCAATCTTGGTGTATGGTATTTCTCCTATCAACAATGTGGTAGGTATTATATACTTTATGATAGTTTTGTATTATGTATTAGTAATACGTGCCAAGAAACTATATTTCGAGGATGAAGTAAAGCAAATAGGTGTAGTATTGGGTCTATGTGCTTTAGTAACTATCTTTGCACGTGATGATATCTATCTTTCATCAATCAATAGTAATGCCTTATTCTATATGTTCTTTGCAGTCTTCTATTTAATTAGATTGCATATCCTAACAGAATATGAAAGTGCTGCATTTAGTATTTCTAAGCAAAAGAATATTTTATTAATAGATATCATAATGATTTTTGTAGTAATTCTATTTATTGTTGTGGGTAAGAATATTTGGACTTATATTCCACAATTAATTTTAGGTATTTTATATGCGATATTTATGTTCTTACAATATGTATGGAAATTCTCATTATGGCTTGTGGTGGTAATTCAAAATATCTACTTATGGTTAACAGGTTATCGCCAAGGAATTTATGATAAGCCAGATCGAATTGAAACTGGTGATATCTTCTGGTTTGAACCGGAATCATTCTTTAGCTGGGATTTGATTGATAGCTTACCAGAAATAGATAAGAATGCCTATATATTACCGACATTCTTTGTTGCTTTCTTCTTTATTGTAGCAGCAGTATTAATGATTAACTTTATTATAGTGTTCTATAATAAACGTAAATATAAGAATGAAGAAGTAGTAATGGATAGTGAAAAGAGCTTTATCTTTAAGCCTTCTAGCTTAGTAGATGAGTTCTGGGAACGCTTTAAGAAATTCTTCTCTACGACATCTAATAATGAAGTAAGAAAGGCTTATGTAAAGGCTGTAAATGTATTGTATGATAAAGGGCTTCCATTAGAAAAATACATGACTCCAACAGAATTTGAACGTATTGTATCAGCTGAACATATGGATACTAGTGGTTCATTTAGTGAATTGACTAAGCAATATAATGAAGTAAGGTATAAAGAAAATAAATAATCGGGTTAATCCCGATTATTTTTATTTGAATTCATCTTTCATTAATGAATATGTTACTAAGTCCATATTGCCAAATGCTGTATGGTAGAACGAGTTTCTTAGTACTCCTTCATATGTAAATCCTAGTTTATTTATTAAACCTTTAGAAGCTTCATTATTATGGAAATGAGCACAGGTCATCATTTCAATATGTAAGTTATCGAAAAGATATTTAATTGAAGCATAGCTAGCTTCATATGCATAACCTTTACGCCAATAATCTTCATGAATATTATACCCGATTTCATAACAAGGAAGTACACGCGTTGAATTTGGGCGTAATGAGATACCACCAATAACTTTATTTGTTTCCTTTAACACAACGGCAAACATAGTGGCATTTTTAATATAATATTTATAATATGTTTTCTGAAATTCTTCAAAGGAAGTTTCAGGCTTGTAACCATCAGTTAATGCGATATTAGGGTTAGAAGCAATTTCATAAACATCATCAATATCCTTTTCACTATATCGGCGTATATATAGTCGAGGTGTTTCTAGTTTAAAATTATCTAAAACAATCTGACGAATATTACTATCAATAATCATCGCAAAGTTACTATCTACATGATGCAAATTTAGTTCAATAAGATAGTATTCATCAGTTTTATATATTTTGCTACGCTTATCATTATCAACATTACAAAAATTCAAATATACCTTTGTATGCGTTTCTTCTAATAAGTCTTTATAAGTTTCAAAGTATTTTATACATACATCTTCTAATTCATTCATAATATCACACCTTCTAATGTTCATTATACCAAAAGAAAAGAAGAATGTATAATTCTTCTAATCAAATAAATGTTTTAAAAAGTCTAAACCTTCAGAAAAGATAGTTGGTTCTTCAATAGCTTCCTCTTCCTCAATTATTTCTTCCTCTGCAACCTCTTCAATATGTTCTTCCTCAAAGATAATTTCAGGTTCAATAACTTCAGTTATAGTTTCAAAATCATCACTAAACATACGCTTGATGTATTTAAGTCCTTCAGAGAAGATTGTAGGTTCTTCGTACTCTTCTTCTTCTTCAACTATTTCTTCAACAACTACATCTTCATGAGTCTCGGCATCTACGATAATATCATCATCGAAAATAACTTCAGGCTCTACATATTCCTTAGTAGGTTCGCTTTGAGGATTATTAATCTTTTCATCAAAGTCATTACTATATGTACTATTCATCGCAATCTTTTCATGCATGATAGGTTTTAGAGTCTTGTAGTGGTTAGATATCTCATTGGCAATGGCATCATCTAAATAGTGATACTTAATATATGTTTCATATACGACTACTAATAAGAAAATATCGAATGTATATGAATAATCATAGAAGAATTGACGAATTGCGATTGGATTCTCACATAAGTCTTCTTCAAAGTAACGGATAATACTCTTAGTTGTTTCTACTAAATATGTAAGATACTTAATAGTTTCTTTCCAACCATTTATAAACATATTGATATCTTCTTGCCAATCACCATTAGAGAAGCCTTCAAGCTTAGCTCTATTAATATCATATTTATGCTTTGTGAAGAAGTCTAAGCATGTCTTTTCGCTCTCAGCAGCTATTAACATATCAGCAAGTTCTTGTTTAACGATAGGCAATAGAATAAATGGTTTATTACGGTATAAATACCCTTTATCACTATAATTAAAGTATTTATAATCTAATCTAGATTCATCATTTAATTCAGATAAATAACGTAATATATTCTTATCAAAACTATTTAATTGAACACTATTGAAGTAATCAACTAAATTATCACTAGTAGCATGAATAATTGAAAGACAATGGTATAGTTCATATAATTCCATATCCCCATCGGTATAATCTTCAATCAATTCTTTCACAAATGAAGGATCACAATAATACTGTCCTTGTTGAGTCATATTCTCTTTTACACGCTCTTGAAAGTGTGTCCAACGCATAATCATTCTCCTTTCATTATACTGTTTGTAGATACTTTAATTTAATAAATTCTACAGCATTCTTTAATATCTTTTTATCATTTTTAAACGATAAGATTTTATATGCATCATCAAATGTCATCCATGCAATTGATCTAATTTCATTTTCTTGGCGCTTCACAGTTCCTTCTTTAGCTTCTGCTAAGAAGAATACCACATGTTTAACCATACGTTCATTAGGAAGATATGTAATGACTTCTCTAAAGTTTTCATCTAGCTCTACATCTAAATTAGTTTCTTCCTTAATTTCTCTTAGGGCAGTTTGCACTTCGTTTTCATTATTTTCCGCATGTCCTTTAGGATATGAGAAATGGCCATTAACAGATTCTATGATAAGAAATTCTAATTGATTATTATTTCTTCTGAATACTACTGCACCACAGCTTTTTTCACGATTCATAAAACCA
The DNA here is from genome assembly GCA_017532345.1 of Erysipelotrichales bacterium. Lineage (GTDB taxonomy): Bacteria > Bacillota_I > Bacilli_A > Erysipelotrichales > Erysipelotrichaceae > SIG230. The sequence goes on along the minus strand of JAFXJJ010000073.1, from coordinate 408 downwards.
CCTCATATTAATATAGTATCACAAAATTCAAATAAAGTATGGAGAAATGCTTAAAAAGTTGAGAAATAATGAATGTGTTCAGCGAATAATGAATATATTCAATAAATAGTGTGTGAATATAACTTATGAATATACTTTGAAAGGTACAAAATGATGTGTTAATATAGTGATGAAAGATAGCGGAGATATAATTATGAAGATTTATGATATTTCACAAGAAGTATTTAGCTGTAAGGTATATCCTGGGGATGATGTACCACAGAAAATAGAAGTATTAAGAATGGAAGATGGATCATCTTATAATCTATCGTCATTTTCAATGTGTGCGCATAATGGAACACATATTGATGCACCATTTCATTTTTATAAAGATGGTAAGACTATTGAAAGTATTGATTTAAATAAAGT
>JAFXJJ010000072.1 GCA_017532345.1 Erysipelotrichales bacterium | reverse complement strand
TTTACTACACCACCTTCTTCATCGACTGCCATGAGAAGTGGTATATTTGATGAGCTTTGTAAAGTATCAGAACGTTTCTTAACACTATCTTTTGTTTCATAACGGAAATCCTTCGCAAAGAAGATGATTCCTCCTATATGATAATCTTCTAATTGTGCTTCATAGTTCTCGCTATCATAGCGTACTAAAAATAATTGTCCAATCTTTTCTTCAATAGTCATAGTATTAATTAAATCATTAATATAATCATCAATCGTATATGCATCAATGATTTCAATAGAAAGTAATTCATTATCAGCAGTAAGTTCAATATTCACAACAGATTTTTTGGTATATGATGAAGTGTCGGCAGTTTCATAAGTATGTAAACTACCATCAATATCAATGGTGATAGTAGATGAATTAATATCTACTATAGTACCTGTATGTGAGGTTGCATGGTCTTTAAATGTCGGTATATATGAACATCCTGTCAGCAACAAGCAGATGATAATAATTAATAGTTGTTTCATAACGCTTCACCTCTAAACCATTGTAACAAAATCTCCACATAAATATCAACAATGGTATATTGAAATAAAATAGTCAATATTTAGGTAGTATGGTATAATTGTAGGGTAATAATTAGAATGGTGAGAAATATGAAGAAAATTTTAGATATGTTACTTGGGAAAAATGAATCTCTAAGACATACCAGAAACTATATGATGGGACAGATTGTTAATAAGGGGCTAGGGTTCTTATTAATTCCTATCACTACAGCATTAATGAGTACAGTTGATTATGGTACGAACTCCATCTTCACATCAACTGTAAATATCTTTGTGATCATCCTTCCTTTATGTATTTATAAGGGGGTTACAAGATTTCATTATGATCCACAGTATGATCGTAAAGAAATATTAGGCAGTGAATTTTTAATGATGGTTATTTATATGCTTGGGTTAGGTGTTACTTTCGCATTAACGGTAAACTTATGGAAAGACTTAGCAGGCTTAACAGTATATTTAAGTATGTTAATGCTAGTTCATAGCTTCATGCAAAGTATTATTAATTTTTATCTTGCATACCTACAAGCTCATAAACGTAGCTCACGCTATGCTGTTTTAAGTGTAGCTTATGGTGCTGGTTCTACGTTACTTGGTGTATTTTGGATGAGTCAAATGGCTACAGAACGCTATTTTGGACTAATTTACTCTATGCTTATTTGTCGTACAATCTTTGCCCTTATTGGAACAATTGATATGTGGAAAGATATGAGATTCACGAACAATAAGAAGATTCGCCAAGAAATCTATCGTTTTTGTTTACCATTAATTCCACATATGATTTCTAGTTTTTTGCTTAACTATGTAGATCGCTATATGATTGATGAGTTAGTAGGTACAGGGGAATCGGGTTTATATTCATTTGCGTATAACTTTGGATTAATTGTAAATATAGTTGTGCAAGCAATCAACCAAACATACAATCCTGAATTCTATGAGATGATGAATGCGAAAGACTACAAACGCATCACAAATCGTATCAATATGTATCAAAAGGGATTACTGAGTATCTCAGCATGCGTAGTAATTTTTGCGGCTGAAGCTATTATGATATGGGCAAACCCCCGCTATCATGCAGGTATTTCATTAGTACCAATGATATGTTACGGATATATTTTATTTCATCTATATGCCACAATCTCGGCATATTCTACGTATTATAAGAGAAATGGCTATATTGCGATTGTCTCTATCATTACTTCAATTATCAATATTATCTTGAACTATATTTTCATTAAGCAATATGGTTATGGAGCTGCTGCTTATACAACAGCCTTCTCTTATTTAATTCAATATATAATTTGTCGTTTAGGCAATAAATATATCTTGAAGTGTCAAGTACATGAAATGAATAGTTCATTAATTCGTTGTTTAGGATTTATTTTACTAACATATGTTGGTTTAGGTGTTATTTCATTATTGAATATTAATATCTTACTTACAATTGTAGTTAAGTTTATATTATTAGTAGTTACATTTGGTTTTATCTGGCAAGGAGAGTTAAAGCATGTTTACAGTAAATGATGTAGTTGAGTTTATATTAAATCAAGAAAGTGAATTACATTTATTTAATTTAAAAGCAGATGATACTTATGTATGGCCAATTATGCGAGTAAGATTAATGACTCAAATTGAAAAGCAATTAGGGTTAATCACTACACCACATGATGCTAGTCGAAAATGGACACGTAAAGAACGTTACATGAAGGCTTTAAAGTATGACTCTAAAGCTTTTATGTATAATAAGAAGCATGATACTGTAATTATTAGACATCCACGTAAGGTAAATGTTGATGGTAATGTGATTGATATTTATACAGCAGAAATCCAAAAGAAATATCCTGAAGCACTAGTAATTGATCGTATTGAAACGAATAACTTAAATCTAGTAAATGATAGTTTAATTGTCTTACAAGAAAGTGTATCTGATAAGTATAGTAAAGTAATTAAAGAACGTATTATGAATACGCCACACTTCTATGAATTTGAGATACTAGGTAGTGCAATTCAACAAGTATTCTCAATCGATATTGATGTAAATGCGATGTTTAAAGATGCATATAAACATTTTGTAGCTGGCGAAGAACGTTTTATGCGTTTCTTAAAGAAGGTCGAACCTAAAGAAGTAATATGTGTAGTTGCCTATGATAAGTATGATGTTGTCAGTGCATGTAAGAAGTGCAATGTAAAGATTATTGAGGTGCAACATGGTATTATTGATTCGCATCATTTGGGATATCATTATCCTAGCAGTATACCTGCAGCATGTTTTGTGGATGAATTATGGTTATTTGCACCATATTGGCGATTAAATGCTTCATTACCACTAGATGACGAGCATTTAAAGTATATTGGTTTTAGTTATTTTAGAAATGAATGTGCTAAGTATGAGGTGGATAGAATGCCTAATGTACTCACAGTCTTGTCACAAGGTACTAGTGGTAAGGCGATGCTTAAACAAATTCTATCATTAGCAGAAGCATATTCTACACTTCAAATTAACTATAAGCTACATCCAGGTGAATTCCAAAACTATAAGGAACGTTATCCTGAGCTAGTGAATCCACCACATAATGTTAAGGTGTATAAGAATGAAGTACCATTATATGAATTACTTAAGTCATCTACTTACGTTGTAGGTGCCTATTCCACAGCAATTTATGAGGCACTTGCACTAGGATGCATAGGAATATTAATTGATGTACCTGGTACTAGAGAATATATGAATACACTAATTCAAAATGGGTTAGTATATATTACGAATAATTTATTTAAAGATTTTAGATTTATTGAAAATGATTCAAAGAAAAATGAAATACAAAATATTTATTTCTAGGAAGGTAGTCTATGTTAGTTAGTGTAATTGTACCTGTGTATAATGGGGAATCATTTGTACTTGAAACATTACGTAGTATTCAAAATCAAACATTTACAGATTTTGAAGTTTTAGTAATGGATGATGGCTCAACTGATCGTACTAAAGAAATAGTTGATGCTTTACATGCAGAAGATAGTCGTTTTAATTTCGTGGCATTATTACACCAAGGTGCGCCAGGACACGCTCGTAATGAAGGCTTACGTCAAGCTAAGGGTACATATTTAGTGTACTTTGATAGTGATGATAAGATGGAAACAACAATGCTTGAGGATATGCTAGCATTAATGGATGATGATACTGATTTAGTAATTGGCAATGCAAGATATTATGATGTAGTCAATAAGTGTGAATGTGACAATGAGATGAGTCATTTCTTTTCTAAAGATGAACATACATATAATGACTTATTTACTATTAATCCATTTCCTTGCAACAAGATGTATCGTAGAGCATTCTTACTTAATACTGGCGTATGGTATTTAGAAAAAGTCTTTAATCAAGATTTAGGGTATTTCTTATGTAATGTCATGCATCGACCACGTTTCAAAGTACAACATAAGGTAATCATGGAATATCATATACGTCCCAATTCCATCACAACAAGTAAGAAAACACTTAAGCGTCATAAAGATATTTTAAAGGTATTTGACCAAGTATTTGAAGAGTATGAAAAATGTGATGCGAAGGATATGGAATATGGTTTATACGAAATGTTTATAAAAACCATGATATTTAAAGTATCATTCTTTGATTTATTAAGAGATCAAGAAGAAATCAAGGAAATACGTACATATTTATATACACATGCACCTAAATGGTATAAACGTAAAGAATATTTAAATTATTATTCATTTAAGAAAAGAATATATAATACATTATTAATTCGTATGCAGTTATATGGATTAATAGGTAATTATAAGAAGTTAAAGAAAGGATGAGACTTGTGGAATTAGTAAGCATTATTGTACCTATTTATAATGTAGAGAAGTATCTAAGACGTTGCTTAGAGTCTTTAGTGCGGCAAAGTTATGATGCAGTAGAAATAATCTTAGTGAATGATGGAAGTACTGATAGTTCTTTACATATCGCAACAGAATATGCTGCCATGTATGATAATGTTTCAGTGATTACCCAAGTTAATCAAGGGTTAAGTGGAGCTAGAAATACTGGGTTGAAGCATGCAAAGGGAGAATATATTCTATTTGTGGATAGTGATGATTATATGTCTACAAACGCTGTGGAAGTAATGGTAGAAGCTATAAAGAATGCGGATATTGTAGAACCATGTAATGTGAAGATTGATGAAAATGGCAATGAATCTGTATATGAGTATCACTCTCCAGTAGATATTGGCTCTTATAATTTAGAAAGTGATAAGCGAGCACTACTTCGTGCTGCCATGTTTGTACGAGGTAACATGTATCGTAAAGATTTTATTGCTGGCCTAGAATTCCCAGTAGGTTTAGTACATGAAGATATCTATTATTCAACTATTCTATTCCAAAAAGTAAAGCGTATTAATTATGTGGAAAATGCGAAATATTATTATTATATTCGTAGTGATTCTATTATGAATAAAGCGAATGATAAGATGTTTGATATGTTTACTGTAATGAAGAAATTAAATGAATACTTCAAGGATCATCAAATATCAAACTATGATTTCTTAGAGAAGGTTTATATGCGTAATTTCTTAATAGCGGTATTATTTAAGAAAGCTAAAAATATTGATAGTAAGTACTATTCTAAACGTAATGAAGTGTGTATAGAAGCGCTACGCTTTCTTGATGAGGAATTATCAGGATATAAGTGTAATCCATACATTACGGTTAAAGAAAAGTTGGCTATCTTAGCGTTACGGATACCGATAGTTAGAATGTTAGTTTGGAGGTAACATAATGAATACATTTAGTATTATATTACCAGTCTATAATGGAGAGGCTTTTATTGAAGAAACACTAGTTTCTATTTTAAAGAATATTAAAAGTGATGATGAACTACTTATTGTGAATGATGGTAGTAGTGATGCTACGGCTACTATATGTGAGAAGTATGTATCATCTAATGTACATTTATATACAAAAGCCAATGAAGGAGTTAGTATAGCTCGAAATTATGGTATTAAGCATGCAACTAAAGATTATATTTTATTTATTGATGCAGATGATATGATGTGTGAAGGTGTAATGGACAAATTACATGCGCAAGATTTCCATAACTGCGATTTTATAGTTGGGAAAACAATGATTCATTTTGATAGTGATACAAAGGAAGAACGAGTATACAACAATTTAAAGGATTTCAAACTAACAGCTAAGGAAGATACAATAACTGAGTTTATTAGTGCAGAAGATAACTTAGGTATTTGGGCAGTATGGCGACACATTTTTAGACGAGCATTCTTAATAAACGAAGAACTTGAATTTGATTCTTCTTATACATATGCAGAAGACATGGATTTCATTATGAAAGCATTACTTAAAACGAAGAATTTTGGAATTATTGATATGCCACTTATTAAGTATCGTCAATATGCAAGTTCAGTTAGTGGAGAATATAGCTTAAAAAGTATGAAATCACATGTATCAGTGTTATTTAAATGGCAAAAGAATTTCCATAACAGTGATTTTCATCCACTAAATAAGAAACGTATTATACGTAAATTAGCGAATAAACAAATTGCTATGCTTGCACATGTAGGACATTTAAGTAATGATGATAAACAAGTATTCTTTGAAATGTTTAACTTATCGAAGGAATATTTAAAATATAGTAGCGGTAAGTTCAAATATGTATATCATATGGGGAAATTACTTGGATTTAGGAATGTTAGTAAGATTGTGGGGAAGAAGAAATGATAACGGTTAGTGTGATTGTAGCTGCTTATAATATTGAGAAATATATAGGTAGATGTATAGACTCTATTCTTAATTCAACCTATCCCCATTTACAAATTATCGTTGTTGATGATGGCAGTACGGATAATACAGGAAAGATTTTAGATACATATCATGATGAACGTTTAGAAGTATATCATATTGAAAATCGAGGAGTTAGTGGTGCTAGAAACTTAGCGCTAGATAAAGTAAAAGGTGAGTTTACATTATTTGTTGATGGCGATGATTATATAGCAGACTATATGATTGAGGAAATGGTGAAGAATATTAGTAATCAAGATATTATTGAAACTACTCAATACTTCGCAACAGACAGTAAAACATGGAGAAAACCTTATCAAACGAACGCTAAGATTAATGAGATAAACTTACAAGCTAAAAAAGGTGGATGTTTATTACTTACATTAGCTCCACATTCAAGATTATATAAAAGTGTATTATTAAAGGACTTACGTTTTCCAGAAGGATTAGTATTTGAAGATAACTATTTTATTAGTATGCTTTTCCCAAAGTTAGTGTATGTAACTAAATTAGATACGGTTAATGGTTATTATCATTATAAAAGAGAAGGTTCTACTACATTAACTTTTAATGATAAGATTTTTGATATGCTACCAATTCAAATGAAAATAGTAGAAGATTATCAAAAGAATGAATTATTTGAAGATTATTACTTAATTCTAGAAAAGAATGCAGTGCATGACTTAATCTATTCTACAATCGGTAGAAAGTTTGGACACTACAAAGGTAAACAAGATTTACGTGTCAAGTATAAAGAAATCACTGATTTTGTTCGTGAGGTATATCCAAATTATCGAGAAAATGTCTTTTTCTCAAAGAAAGAACGGATTATTTGTGATATGATAATGCATAGTTATGAATTAAGTAGATTCGTAACGCTTGTTGTAAAGGTGTGTGGATATTAATGAAAGTGGATGTAATGTTGATTAGTAGTGTGGGAGGACATCTTACACAGTTAACACAGTTATTTCCTTTAACGAAAGAATATAAATGTGCGATTGTTACTGAGAAGCTAGCAGCAACAGCTAATTTAAAGAAGAAATATGAGAATGTTGAATATCTAGTGTATGGTACAAGAGAGCATTTATTTAGCTATTTATTTAAGTTTAGCTTTAATGTTTTAAAATCATTTTATTTATTCTTTAAGTATCGTCCCGAAGTGATTATTACTACTGGTACGCATACGGCTGTTCCTATGTGCTATATTGCGAAGTTATTCCATAAAAAAGTAGTGTTTATTGAAAGCTTTGCGAAGCGCTTTGATGCCAACATGTCTGGTAAGATGGTATATCCAATTGCTGATGTATTTATGGTACAGTGGGAAAGTATGCTTGAAGTATATCCAAAAGCTATTTGTAAGGGAGGTTTATATTAATGGTATTTATTTGTTTAGGTACGCATGATATGGCCTTTAATCGATTATTATCAATGGTAGAAGAATGTATTGATAGTGGGGTTATTAACGAAGAAGTAATAGCTCAATGTGGATGTACAAAGTATAGTGGAGAGAAAATAAAATGCTTTGACTATTGTCCTAGTGATGAAATGGATAACTACATTAAGAATGCTAGCTATATTATTACTCATGGGGGAACAGGAACGATAGTTTCTGCATTAAAGATGGGAAAGAAAGTAATTGCAGTTAATCGACTAGCGAAGTATAAAGAACATACAACAGATCATCAAATACAGATTATTTCTGAATTTGTTGACACAGGATATATATTAGGATGTTACGAAGGGGATTTACTAGCTGATAAGATTAAAGAATTATCTACATTTACACCTAATGTATTTGTAAGTAATACGGAAAATGTATTAGCTTATTTACGAGAGTATATTGATAGTGTATTAAACAAATAAGGAGATTTACTATTATGAAGCGTGTAATAACTTATGGAACATATGATTTACTACATTGGGGTCATATTAGATTACTAAAGCGAGCTAAGGAATTAGGCGATTATTTAATTGTTGCACTTAGCAGTGATGAATTTAATGCGATTAAAGGCAAGAAGGCATATCACAATTATGAAGAACGACGTTTAATGCTAGAAGCAATTCGCTATGTTGATTTAGTTATTCCTGAGAATCATTGGGATCAAAAGATTAATGATATTATTGATTATCATGTTGATGTATTTGTGATGGGTGATGATTGGAAAGGTAAGTTTGATGAATTAAAGGAGTATTGTGAAGTTGTTTATTTACCAAGAACAGAGGGTATATCTACAACTAAGATAAAAGAGGATTTAGAAACATTGAATCGATAATAGGCTCTGGTAATCAGAGCTTTCTTTTTATTTATGTAAACGAATTGCTAATAATATGTAAATAATGATTGTATTTATTTAAATTTAAACTTATAATGATTACTGTCTTGTCAATCATATATGCTTTTTAATATGGGAAAAGCGTTTCTACTGCGATACCGTAAATGTCGCAACTATGATGGGAGTTACTTTATTACTTCTATCTACATAGAAGTTTTTTTATTTGGTGATTGATAAGGGGATAAATGAAAGGGGAACATTATGTTCGAAAAATTATTTAAGTTGTCTGAAAAACATACAGACGTAAAAACTGAAGTTATGGCAGGTCTTACAACATTCTTAGCAATGGCTTATATCTTAGGTGTAAACCCTGGTATGTTAAGTGCTGTAGAAGGTATGAGCTTCCCTGCTGTATTCCTAGCAACTGCAGTATCATCTGGTATTGCTACATTGATTATGGCTTTGTTAGCTAACTATCCTGTTGCATTAGCTCCAGGTATGGGGGTAAATGCTTTCTTCGCATTTACAGTTTGTTTAGCTGGTGATTTCGGAGGATATGGTTATACATTCTCTGAAGCATTATTCGGTGTATTCTTATCTGGTATTGTTTTCGTACTTGTATCTATTACTGGCTTACGTGAAGCAATCATTAATGCAATTCCAAAGAATATGAAATTAGCTATTGGTGCTGGTATTGGTTTCTTCATCGCATTCATCGGTTTAAAGAATGCTGGTATCATTGTTGCTAATGAATCAACAGCTGTTGCTTTAGGTAACTTAGCTGATCCTGCTGTATTACTTGCATTATTTGGTATTATCGTTACTATTGTATTAATGATTAAGAAAGTAAATGGTGCAGTATTTATTGGTATGGTTATTAATGCTGTTATTGGTGCAGTATTAGGCATGATGGGATTTGCTGGTATGCCAGCAATCACTGGATTCATGTCAGTTGACTTTGACTTCTCATTACTTGGTGCATTCATGCAAGGAGCTCAAGGTTTCTTCTCACATTCTAGTTGGTTTATCGTATTATTCTCGTTCTTATTTGTCGACTTCTTTGATACTGCAGGTACATTAGTAGCAGTTGGTAACAACATCGGATTAGTTGATAAGGATGGTAAGATGGAAAACATTGATAAAGCATTACTTGCTGACTCAGTTGGTACAGTAGTTGGTGCTGCTATGGGTACATCTACAGTTACTTCATTCGTTGAATCAGGTTCAGGTGTTGCTGCTGGTGGACGTACAGGTTTAACGGCATTAGTTACAGGTGTATGTTTCTTCTTATCAGTATTCTTCTATCCATTAATTAGTGGTGTAGCTGTTAATGCTGTAACTGCTCCTGCAATCTTCGTAGTAGGTATCTTAATGTCTCAACAATTAAGAGAAGTTGAATTTGAAAAGTTAGAAGTTGCTGCTCCAGCATTTATTACTGTAGTATTTATGATTCTTGCTTATTCTATTTCTGATGGTATTGCAATGGGCTTCATTACTTATGGTGCTGCAATGTTAGCTGCTAATAGAAAGAAAGAAGTTACTCCACTTTGTTGGATATTAATCGTAGTCTTTATTTTATACTATGTAATGAAATTCTGTTTTGCTTAGTAGATAGTTATTAGGAAACAAGTAAATCTATAAATTATTATTGATTAAGGGGATGTGTAAACATCCTCTTTTCATATATATCAGTAATTATTTATAGGGATAAATGTATTGAATATGGTATAATGAAGGCAATACGTGGAGGTATATTATGATTTACATCTATAATGCAGGACCTTTGTTTACAGAAGCTGATATTAAACAGAGAACATACGAAGGACAACTAATGCGAAGAACGTTAGAAAACAATAAAGTAAATTTCTTTGTTGCTAACCCTATTGAATTACCATTTGATAACACCAAAATACTAACATCTAAAGAAATCTTTTTAGGTGATTATGAACATGTGAATAAAGCTAATGTTTTTTCTTTGAATTATCTAGTGGAGATTCAGGAACGTATGTAGAATTAGGAAATGCTATCGAGAAATTAATGAGCGGTAAGGAAATAAAGATTTATCCTATCTTCACCGATTTACGCTTACAAAGAAATGGGGCTAGTGGCATAGAATGTCCTGTTGGATTTAATTCATATCTTGTAGGGTGCCTTACAGCAAATAATATCCAAATCTATCATAGCTTTGATGAAGCATTTGAAAGCTTTAAAAATGAATTTAATTTAAAATAATATTAAAAGGAGATTAATATTGAGAGAAGTAATTAGTTTAAACCGTAAATGGGCATTTTCTAAAGAATCAGTAGGAATTCCAACATCAATTCCAAATACATGGAACTGGGTAAATATTCCACATAGCTGGAATGCCATTGATGGTCAAGATGGTGATAATGATTACTATCGTGGTACATGTTACTATGTGAAGGAAATTGAAAAGATTGATTTACCAGAAGCTAAACAATATTATTTAGAATTCTGTGGGGCTAACTCATCAGCTGATGTTTATGTAAATGGTAAGAAATTAGGACATCATGATGATGGATACTCAACATTTAGGGTAAATATTACGGAAGCATTAGATGTTAAGAATTTAATTGTTGTTGCAGTTGATAATGCAGCAAATGAAACAGTATATCCGCAAATGGCTGACTTCACATTCTATGGTGGTATTTATCGTAATGTAAACTTAATTTGTGTAGATGAATCACACTTTGATTTAGATTACTATGGTGGTCCAGGTGTTAAAGTTACTCCAACAGTAGTGGGTAAAGATGCAAAGGTAGAAGTAGAAACATATGTAACAAATAAAAAGGCTGGACAAACATTAGTTTATACAGTTACAGATAAAGAAGGAAATGTAGTAGCAACTAAAGAATGTGCAGATAAGAGAGTAGAATTCGAACTTACTGATGTAACACTATGGCATGCACGTAAGAATCCGTATTTATATTCATTAAAGGTAGAATTAGTAGAAGAAGGCAAAGTACTTGATACAGTAAATACAAGATTTGGATGCCGTACATTTAAAATTGACCCAGAAAAAGGCTTTATCTTAAATGGGGAAAGTTATCCATTACATGGTGTATCAAGACACCAAGATAGATGGGGAATTGGTAATGCTTTATT
>JAFXJJ010000071.1 GCA_017532345.1 Erysipelotrichales bacterium | reverse complement strand
TTCTGTCTTTCCTTTCATTCTCTCTACCTCAAATAATCTCTTCATTGACTCCAACATATTTATCTCCTCCTGATTTTCTTCTATCTCAAATTCTTTCCCAGTTAAATCTCTTAATAATAACTCACTCTCTCTATCTACCTTCGTATACTCAATATCACTATCTCGTAATATATCTTTCCCTTCCTTGGCTTCTCCACATCGTTTTATAAATCGTAATACTTTCCTTAAATCTTCATCATATTTATCTAATTCCTCTTCACTCATATCATATGGTGATATCATCACCATCTTAAAATCTGGTAGTATCTCTAATATCTCTTCATCACTGACATCATATAATTCCTTCAAGCTTCTTGGTCCATCCCATGCTCCCTGTACCCAGCTTAACACTACCATTAATACTGGTTTCACTTTTGTGTCTTTACTTACTCCACTTAAGAACTCATTAGTATCTTTATACTTCTTCTTTTCCTTCTCTCGTATTTGCTTATTGTAGTTTAATACAGCATAATTAAGTACTCGTAGTGGCATTAGATAATCGATATATGTTTGGTTCTCTAATCCAATTAAGATACTAATCATATGATCATTTTCTTTTATGATTGCTTCTTTTATAATATCTTGGTATTTTTGGGTATATGGTAATACTTCATCACCTTCTAATATCACATTTAATTCCGTCTTATCTCGTTCTTCTAAATACTCTTTTTGTAGTTTCTTCTTTCCTTTAAATACACTAGTATTTATTAGATTGGCGAATCTTCGATTATTCCCCATATATTGTTTCATTTGTGTATCTTGTTTACCCATTCCATTCCTCCTTTTCATTATTATTTATTTTAGGTATTAGAAGATTATTTCTTGCCCCTTCATTTTACTATTGTAACGAAATTAGAAAATGGACAAAAAATTTAAAATTTCTTCAAATATTTATTTCTTGTTTAATACTTGATTGAAATACTAACAATTCCACTAAAAAAGCATATAACCACTTTCAAAAATGAAATTATATGCTATTAAATAGTATTGATTATCTAAATTTTAAATATCATATCAAAAAGTATTTATTCTTCATGTTTTTCGTAAAATAAAAAAAGACATGAATTTCATGCCTTTTACAATATTATGCTAAGAATGTTAGAATGATTACTAATGTAGAATAAATTGTACCTGCAAATATTGACGTAAAGATTGTATGTGTATTGTAGTATAGTAAGCCAAACTTTAAGCCAAGTAATGTATACATTAAGAATGCACCTACGGCATAGTGTGGAGAGAAAATAAAGAAGATTACAGCATTCATTAAGCCATATAATACAGCAGCGACTAATGAAGCAGTCTTTAATTCTAAACCTTCTACCGGTAAGAAACAACATACTTTATAGCTTACTTCTTCTACAAATGCCATTCCAAAACACATCGAAATAATTAGTAATGGTCCAAACATACCTGCTAATCGATTAGATACAACAGTATATGAATGATGAGGACCATGGAAGAAATGATGATTTAGTGTCATGATACCATATACTAATACAGCTCCAATAACTGCCCAAATCATAACTTCTTTCTTATGATGCTTCATGCTTTCCCATTGTTTTTTAAGTAATTCACGATTAATAATCACAAATAAGATTGCCATCACTAGTGTAACAATAGCGAAGCATTCACCACCAATACCCTCTTCAATCTCTTCGATTGGTAGATGCATGTTATGTGCTAATGCCTCCGCATCAAACAAGTGATGCTCCATATAGAAGAATATCCCCATACCACATACATACGTGATAAATGTCAATACTACATTAATAATTTCACTCTTCGACAAATGATTTAACTTTGTCTTTGTTAATTCTGTCATAACTATTCCCCTAAAGCTTTACTCACTTTCTCAACAATTGCCTTGCTGTCTAACCCATATGCATCCATTAATGCTACTGGTGTTCCACTTTCCCCAAATGTATCATTTAAACCAATCATTAACATCTTTCTTGGCATCTTAGTGCTTAATAATTCACTTACAGCACTGCCTAATCCACCTATAACAGTATGTTCTTCACATGTAACAACTAACTTAGCATCTTTACATTTTTCTAAGATTAATTCTTCATCTAAAGGTTTGATTGAATGGATATCAATTACTGTAGGCGTAATGCCTTTAGCTGCTAGACCTTCTAATGCGCCAACTGTTTGTTGAACCATATAACCACTAGCCAAGATTACAACGTCCTTACCTTCTCTAATAACATTACCCTTGCCAAGTTCAAACTTGAATGTTTCATCTGTATATACATCTTCTACTGCTAATCTTCCAAGTCTTACATAACATGGACCCTTCGATTCATAAACTGCTTTAATAACAGCCTTAGTTTCTCTTTCATCACAAGGTTGGAATACACGCATATTTGGAATCGCACGCATAATAGCGATATCTTCAATAGCTTGATGACTCGCACCATCTTCACCAACTGTAATACCTGAGTGAGTACCACAAATCTTAACGTTTAAGTTTGGATATGCGATACTATTACGGATTTGTTCAAAGGCTCTTCCTGTTGCGAACATAGCAAATGATGAAGCATACACAACATCCCCTTGCGCAGCCATACCTGCTGCCACACTCATCATATTACCTTCAGCAATTCCCATATTAAAGTGACGCTCAGGCGCTACTTCTTGTGCCATACTTGTTTTTGTAGACTTAGTTAAGTCAGCATCAAGTACTAAAATATTTTCATGTTCTCTTACTAATTCAGCTAATGCCTTACCATAGGCTTCTCTTGTTGCACATTTTGCCATTAGTTGTTACCCCCTAACTCTTCTAAAGCTCTCGCTAATTCATCATCATTAGGTGCTACACCATGCCATCCGGCATTATTTTCCATAAATGATACACCCTTACCTTTAATTGTATGAGCTAAAATCATTGTTGGTTTTCCCTTACAACTACGTGCAGCTTCAAACGCTTTTTGTAATTCATCTAAATCATGTCCATCTTTCACATCAATCACATTCCATCCAAATGCTTCAAATTTCTTATCAATAGGAGTTGGATTCATAACTTTAGTGATATCACCATCAATTTGTAAACCATTGAAATCAACAACTACAACAAGATTATCTAATTGATAATGAGCTGCTGCCATTGCTGCTTCCCATACTTGACCTTCTTCACATTCTCCATCACCAAGCACAGTATAAACACGATTTTCATTCTTGTGACATTTATTAGATAAAGCCATTCCTACAGCCGTAGAAATACCTTGACCTAAAGAACCAGTACACATATCTACTGCTTCTACTGTATTCATATTAGGATGTCCTTGTAGTCTAGAACCTAGCTTACGTAATGTAAGAAGTTCTTCTTCAGGGATAAATCCAAATTCAGCTAAAGTACCATAAACTACAGGAGCAGCATGTCCTTTACTTAAAACAAATTTATCACGATTATTACTTGTTACATTTTCTTTAGTAATATTCATTTCATGTCCATAAATAGTTAGTAAAATTTCTACTGCAGACATAGATCCACCTGGGTGTCCACATTTCGCAGCATGTGTCATTTTTAAAATATTTCTTCGTACATTCACTGCCTTCAAGGCTAATTGTTCGTTAGTCATAAATATCTCCTTTACTTACATTTCTAATTATACACTAATAATACGCATTTTAACTACATATTTTTAAGTCTTTTCAATAATCTTTGATTTTCATTATAAATATCTACTAAAGTATTGTATGTTTTCTCAATTTTTGCCTGCATAGCGAAGTCACTGAAGAAGTTATCCACCCATATATCAGTAACACCTATTAAATCATCTATTTCAAAATCAAGTCCAAAATCAGTAGAATACGTATTCATTTCTTCTGCTAAGTCATTAAGTAATCGTTTGATTCTATATAATTTATTACTAGTATTCTTTAATTTATCACGTTTAATTAAACTAGTAATAAATCCTCCACCAAGTAAATCTACAATTCCCCAATTGCTAGCTTTCTTAAGTTCTTTTAAAGCTTCATCTAATACAGTTTCTAATTCTTCACAAATAATTATCGCTTCAATATATTTTGTACTCAAATATATCACCCCTTCTAAAGAATAAAATCCTTTTAAAGAAAATTTATAAAACTATAAGTCTTAGTAATCAAAGATTTCATCAATCATTTTAGTAATAGTAATGAAATACCTTATAACTACTCATTTATTATACCATAAAACCTATTAATTTGATTTCATAATCAACTATTCTGTAATCTAAGTCACTTAAAATAGTTTACTAGCGTTATCAATAAACTAGGATAATAGCCACATTTCAGACAAATATAATTGTTTGATTTTTAAACACATGGTATAATTCAAAAGAAAGTAGGTGTTAACTTATGATATACACTAAAGATTGGGTAGATTATACATTAATTGATAGCGGTAATGGTGAAAAACTAGAGAAATGGGGCAATATCGTTTTACGTCGTCCTGATCCTCAAGCTATTTGGCCAATTGCCGATGAAAATAAAGAGTGGAGAACTCCACATGGACATTACCATCGTTCTAGCAAAGGTGGTGGTAGTTGGGAATTCAAGAAACAATTACCTGAATATTGGAATATTTCTTATAAAGAACTTACATTCAAGATTCAGCCAACAAACTTTAAGCATACCGGATTATTTCCTGAACAAGCCGTTAACTGGGATTTCATGATGAATAAGATTCGTAACGCAAATAGAGAAATTCGTGTTTTAAATCTATTCGCTTATACTGGTGGTGCTACAATGGCTTGTGCAGCTGCAGGTGCTAGTGAAGTAGTTCATGTCGATGCAGCGAAGGGAATGGTCAACTGGGCTAAAGAAAACATGGAATTATCACATCTTACAAACGCTAAGATTCGTTTTATAGTAGATGATGTATTGAAATTTGTTGAGCGTGAGAAGCGCAGAGGCAGAACTTACCATGCGATAGTTATGGATCCACCTTCATACGGTAGAGGTCCTAATGGCGAAGTTTGGAAGATAGAAGAACAAATCATGAAATTAATTACTGCTTGTATGGAAATCCTAGATGATGAACCACTATTCTTCTTAATTAACTCATATACAACTGGTTTCTCGTCAACAGTATTAGAAAACATCTTGAAAACTACCGTTTTAAAAAGACATCCAAGTGGGAAACTTTCTTGTGGAGAGATTGGATTGCCACAAAAGAACAATGATTTATTCTTACCTTGTGGAATTTATGGTAGATGGGAAGAATAATATGAACATTATTTATGAAGATAATCATATAATTGTAGTTGAGAAGCCTTGTAACATCCCTGTTCAGGAAGATGAGTCCAAGGACAATGATTTACTAACGATGGTTAGGGAATATATTAGAATTAAATACAATAAGCCTGGCAATGTGTATGTTGGCTTAGTACATCGACTAGATCGTCCTGTTGGCGGTGTTATGGTGTTTGCGAAAACTAGTAAAGCAGCATCAAGATTAAGCGATCAAATACGAAGAAATGATATACATAAGGTTTATACCGCCGTTGTATGCGGAAAAGCTAAAGAATATGACACTCTATGCGATTATATGGTTAAAGATTCTAAAACAAATACATCTCGGACATGTCGTAAAGATGTTAAGGATGCGAAATACGCAGAACTATCCTACCAATTGGTAGATTATGAAAATAATCTTTCAAAAGTTCAAATTGAATTGAAGACTGGTAGAAGTCATCAAATACGCGTACAATTCTCATCCCGTGGATTACCACTTTGGGGAGATCAGCGCTATAACTCTAAAGCAAAAGCGGGTGAACAAATTGCATTATATGCTACATCACTAACTTTTACACATCCAACAACAAAAGAAGTATTGACCTTTACAATCAATACTCCTAATTCTTACCCTTGGGTACAAAAAGGCTAACGAGAGTTAGTCTTTTCTATTTTTCAATCTTAGTTAATTCTCCCCAATCAACACTGTAAGTTACCTTATAGCTTTGTGTTCCTTCTACATAATACTTTGCATCTTCATATTCACGATATGCTACATTCTTTCCCATCGAATTAGAAAAATGACCTGCATTATATAATTTAGAACTATCATAACCTAATTGAACTAGTAAATTCATTAAATAAGTTGCTTCTACTCCAGCTGTTGAAAAGAAAATAATGTTCTTGTCTTTAGGAAAAATTTCTTTAATAATTTGTTCACTTTCTTTGTAGTTAGGAACAAAACTACCTACATCACCTAATAAAACCGTTACTTTTCCATTCTCATCTGTCATTTTCTTCATTGTAAATAAAACTTGATCTTTCTCTTTTAAAGATACTAACACTTCATAAAAAGGGATATTTGTAAATCCAGCGATAAAACCTTCTTCTACAATCTGAGATGCATCTCTAGTATCTACATAAAAAGTATCTTCTCTAAATAAATAGTCATCGATATTAGTTACTGTTATTGGTGAATCAACAGGTGAAGTACTATCTGGATTTTCCTTAACAGGTAATTCTTTATATACATCTTCAATTGATTCATCAATCAGATTTTCTTCATTAGCATCTGGTTTCGCACTACATCCGCTAACCAGCAAGCAAAGACTAACAATCAGTAGTATTTTTTTCATAAATTATTCCTCTATCAAAATTTCTTTCACATTTTCACCAATATAATCTTTATGAGCTTGTTTTGCCATTACCTCATTCATAATTAGAATAACTCTATTATCATCTGATTCCTCCACTAGCCCATATCCTATCTCAATATCATATGCTTCTTCAAAAGCATTTACAATTTCAACACGTTCTTTAATTGATTCTACATTGTATAATACTGTACTTAATACATCTAATACGCCTGCATTGCCGTTTTTCGCGATAACACTAACACCTCTATAATGGTTCTCACTATAGCCTGTACTAGGATTTAAGATATGATGTCTACGGACTGTAGTCCCCTCTGCAGTTTCAGTGAAATAATACTTTTGGTCATCACCCGATGTACTCAGACTATAACTACCGTCCATTAGTACAACATATTGATACGGTATTTCAGGATATATAGAACGAATAGCTACATTCCATGTATTCTTAGTGTCTTTTTCACCATAATGTGTAAGAATTGAGGAAGCCCCCAGGTCAATCATGTAAGAAATATTTAAAGATTTCAACATTTCATCTATTTTTGATGCAATGTAGCCTTTAGTATAAGCCCCTAGTTGAATTTCAACCTTACCATTACAGCTATCTTTCTTATGTAGTGTCACAGTACTATTATTTTCATCAACTTCAATGATTTTATCGATTTCCTCAACACTTACCACGCACCCCATAGCTTCCTCTAAATCCTCTTTTGATGGATCAGTATTAATCGTATCTATATTCATAAATTTCCCATCATATAGGCTAATTACACTGCCTAATGTCATATTAAAGTAACCCTTACTTAATTTCATCATCTTTTTAGCTTCATTAATTACCTCTATTAGTACAGGGTCTACGGTAATAGGCTCTTCTGTTCCATACGATTCATTAATCACTTTAATATTAACAATACGATTACCACTTTCATCAAGGTAAGTATTTGAACTGTCAACTAACTTGTGGTAGTTTTCTATTTGTGCTTTCAAGATTTCAAACGCTTCATCCACATAAGTTTCGTGATATGCCACAAATTTAACAGTTGTATCTAGCGGATTAATAACTTTTCCAGTTTCACTTATATACTTATTTCCTATAAATTTAGTAATTGCTTCTGTTGATGTATTTACTTTTTCATTACTACAGCTCGTAAGAAGTAATAGACTTAGAAGCATACAAATTAATCTTCTCATATTTTACACCTCGCTCTATTATTCTATATCATTTACTACAAATTATCAAAATAATTCTAATATCACACTTTTAATATTATCATTTACATTTACTTCATTATTTTGGAATAAATCATAAGTTTAAAATACCTACTTTGAGCTTTTTTTCACATAAAAACTTTTTATGTGATTTACGTCACATTAATATTATAATAATAATGTTACAATAGTAGCGTAGCCTTGATTGTTTATTGGTAACTGGTGCTATAAATCAATCAGGTAAATTTCTTTATTATTAAGGAGGGAAAAAATGAAGAAAATTACTAAAATCTTATTAGCATTATTAATGGTTTTAAGTATGACTGCTTGTTCATCTGGATCTACTGAAGGTGAAGCTGGTACAACTAATGATGCTACTAACGATGCTTGTTCAACAACTGGTGAATTAAACCTTGATGTAATCAATGAATGGTTAAACACTAGTGCTGACATGGGTGAAGGTTCTACAGCTAATGAAATTGCTATGATTCCTATCAACCACGTAAACGGACCACGTGATGAAACTAATTTCTATGCATTCGTTAACTTCAAGTATGCTGCTCGTAACTACATTAAGTATCAAATTACTTACTTATCATGTACTTGCCGTGCTGCTAACGTTAACTATTGGATGACTGCTTATGTTGAATTAACATTACCAGAAAGCGGTAAAATCGAAGATTCTGTAATCCGTTACTTATCATTCGACTATGACTATGATGGTCATTACCTAGGCGGATATTGGGGAGATAGTAACCCAACTCCAGCTGGTGCAACATATGAAATGTTTAAAGATGAATACATCTCTTACTTCATTGGTAAAGACTATTCTTACATTTCTACATTAAACTTCGTTGAAGATATTGATCCTGCTGATTATACAGCTGGTGAAGGTCGTGCTGATTTAACATTAGATACATTCTCTGGTTCATCAGTATCTACTAACAATATCATCCGTATGTTAAATGCATTATATGCTCACCATGCTACAGATGAATATTTCGCTGGTTAATTGATAAAACTATAAAACATTGAAAAGAGGAAAAACAAATGAAAAAATTATTAACTGTATTAGTTGCTGCTTTATTATTAGTTGGATGCAGCGCTCAAGAATGTCCTGAATGTGAAGTTTGTCCAGATGTTCCAACAGTAGCTGAATTACCAGCTCCACGTGACACTACTAAAACTTACACTAAAAATGATGCAACAGTTCAATGTACAGAAACTGATTACTCAACTGCTTGTTCATCAATCAACCCAGAAAACTTACATGAATACTTAAATCGTGAAGATGTTGCTTACATCGATTTACGTGACTTCGGTGACTACGCTAAGAAACACGTTCGTAACTTCGAAGTTATCCCTTATTTCGCATTAATCGCTGACACTAAAGGTGTTGAAAATGCTGTTCAATTATACACAACTGCAAGTGGTGCACCAGTTGCTAACTATGCTGAATCTGATGATATGTTAGAAGTATTAATCCCAACTGATAAAACTGTATTCTTAATGTGTCAATCAGGTGGTCGTGTTGCTATGTTAATGAACATCTTAGCAGCTAAAGGTTATGACATGAGCAAAATTTACAACGTTGGTGGTATGGGTCAAATGACTTCTAATGAATTAAAAGCTCTTACAACTAATTCAGAAGAAATCGTTGTTACAGCTAGCTATGATTTCTCTGGTTTAACTCGTAACTAATAATTGCTAGTCCAACTTTAAAGGTGGTATAAAAACCACCTTTTTTATTTTATAAATATCTAAATTATTTGGATTTTCTCTAAATAAGGGAGATACGAAAAGTACAGTGCAATACTTTATTTTTTACACTTTGTGTAGTATTAAGTAATTAACAAGAAATATTTTACATTGATTTGGGAGAATTTTTATGAATAATAAAAAAATGAGTGAATAGGTAATTTAAGATATTCTTAAATTAGATATAATTTTATTAAATGTAAACTAAATATGTTATAATATTTATAGAGATAAGAATTTGTAAACAATTAGACAAACTTGAATTTGAGGGAGGTACAATATGAAATGCCCATTTTGTGAAAAGGAAATGAAGAGTGGAGTATTGTTAGGAGATGGTAGAACAAAAGTTCGTTGGGAACCCGAAGGAACAAAAAGCGGATTAATAGAGCAATTAACAGGTGTGGGTAGAATTGACGCTGAATATTCATGGGGACAATTTAGGATACATGCTGATTATTGTGAGAATTGTAAAAAGATGATTTTTACTACTAATATATCTAATTAATTAAGAATATTCCAATTTGAAAAACAGTTAGAAAAACTTGAATTTATGGAGATGTATTTATGAAAATGGATATTTTTTTATTTATTTTGTTTTTTGCTGGGACCATTATAAATATAGATAAATTATTAACTCATACTTTTGCATTTACAACTTTTAACATTTTTTTCGCAATAGTAGATGTAATTCTAATGTGCTATCATTTGAAAGCAGTAATTGATAAATTGCGTGATAGAAAAAAATCAGCAAAAAACTAAATTAGAATTTGAATGAGGACATATTTATGAAAAAATCAATTCGTAAGAATATTGTAGTAGCAATTCCAACTGCA
Organism: Erysipelotrichales bacterium; assembly: GCA_017532345.1. Classification (GTDB taxonomy): domain Bacteria; phylum Bacillota_I; class Bacilli_A; order Erysipelotrichales; family Erysipelotrichaceae; genus SIG230. The sequence continues at coordinate 1,123 of JAFXJJ010000071.1, read as the reverse complement.
CTCGTGACAGGTATTATGGAAGTTATTAGTGATGATATCCCTTTTTCTTCCCCATCCTTTTGGACAGAGTTGATACAACATTTTTTAATTTTTTCTATCACTTACCTTATTGTTGGAGTATTGTTTGATTACTTCTTTGGGAATGAGAAAAAATAAACACAACTACAAATTCTTATTTATATAATCATTATAACATATAAAATACTAACTATTAACTATACTCCACTACTGATAGCAAAAAAATGATAATTATGATAGAATTATAGAACGCTAGTTTTGAAGGGAGTGTGAATATTATGGATTCAAAGAAGTATTATGAGGCTTATGATGAGAGATATAAAACAGCCCATAAGGAAGGTATTAGATGGTTTGGTGATGAATCATCTCCTATTGTTTCTGAAACAATCTCAAAGTATCAAATCACTAAAGATTCAAGAATACTTGAGATTGGATGTGGTGAAGGCAGAGATTCGTTTAAATTATTAGAAAATGGCTATAATTTACTTGCTACTGATATTTCTACTGAAGTAATTGATTACTGTAGGAAGCTATTAAGCACACATAAAGATAGTTTTAAAGTTCTAAACTGTATTACCGATTCATTAGAAGAAAAATACGATTTCATCTATGCAGTAGCAGTTATTCACATGCTAGTACTAGATGAAGATCGAAATGGTTTCTACCGTTTTATTCACAATCATTTATCATTAAATGGAATTGCTTTGATATGTTCAATGGGGAACGGCGAGCAAGAGCTTCAAAGTGATATTTCTACTGCTTTTGAGCTTCAAGAGCGTGAGCATGATGGAAAGCAACTATTTGTAGCTGGTACTTCGTGTAGAATGGCAAATAATGAAACATTTGAAAACGAGTTAATTCAAAATGATCTAACAATAATTGAACGGGGTCAAACTAGTGTACCTGGGCAATTCTCAGAAATGATGTATGCGATAGTAAAAAGAAAATAAGCCGATGTGACTATTATGATAAGATCTCTCTAAAGTAGACAACTAAAATAAAGAAAGTTGTTAACGAAAGGAGAGATCTTTTCTTATGGGAAGGAAAAGTAAATATACGATAGAAGAAAAAATACAAGCAGTATTAGATTATAAAAACGGAATTT